>NZ_JBHIOZ010000060.1:6442-8607 GCF_042195805.1 Bartonella sp. AP57NXGY
CGCAAAGCTTGAAGCTGTTCTTGAAAATCTCTGAAAGAAACGGCGGCATATTCAGGATCTTTAAGAATATTTTTATACAATTCATATTTTGCCCGTGCTTTAATAAGATCAAAAGCATAAATCAACCAAGGGTTATCATCCTCTTTCAGCTGTTCATCGGCAAAATGAACAGGAGCATAAGAAAGCTGTACAGCTTCCACATGTTCTGGTGTTGGAAAGAGTCCTATTTTTTGATCAAGGTAGGTATAAAAGAATGGCGTTCCTAGCGCAGGATGCATACCATATTGTTGATGCAACACTTCCAAGGGCTTAAAGAACAACTTTGTTGGTGTTGCACTCTTTGTTACTAAAAAGACGCCCTCCAAACTCTTTTCTGCTTCAATAAAAACCCCTTCTTCTTGCCCATACCATGTTTTACCACTTTGTGTTTTAAACGTCCTTTCTCTTTTTTCATTAAAGAAAAAGGGTTCGCGTTCACACAAACGCAAAGCCGTAAAAATTGAATCTTGAATTTGCAGGGAATATTCCGCTGTTGTATCGTCAATTTCATCTTGAATAAGCGCGACCATATAAGCAAAAGTTTTAGAATGGTCTGAATGTGTAAGGTTTAGATTTTGGGGATCAGTGGATAAAGTGGTCATAAGCCTGTCCTTGTTTCTGGAAGCATTTTAAATTTTTCCCCCAACAGATCCCTCTTGTTGGGGGAAGAGAGCAAGCGTTCGCTTTAAGCGGGTGCTCCATAAGTTGGAATGACAATAGTGCCAAAATCCTGAGCCCCTTGCGTACTTCCTGGCAAGGTAAAGCAAGTTTTTTTCATACCGATAATGGTTTTTGCCGCAACCCCGAATTCTCTTTCATAGTCGAAGAGTTCTTCCACCAATTTATAGCGTGTCGCCCCTCGATCTTTACCAAAAGCAATCACAGCACTCTGCGCACCAAGCAGAACAGCCCGCCGCACATTTGGTACAGCTTTGCTAGCGGTTCCAGCTTCGACCCCTTCGGTAATATGTTCAGCTTCGCGTAAAACCACACCATTATACATGCCCAAAGACCCATCATAGAGCGGATTTTTGATACGACTTCCACTATAGATTGCCTTAGTAATGTCAAGCCATTGCCCCGCATCAGTATTGGTTCGCAATTGTGTCACTTGGGTTGGATGTAGATAAAGCACATAGACATTTTCGCCATCGATCCGCACAGGTCTAATTTTAGGATTTGCCAATTTAGCCCGTTCAACTGCTTTATCAATCAAGCTGAGATCAAAAACATCGTCTTCTTTTAAGTCCTCATCTTTTGCTTTATCATTAGGACGTACCACACGTTTATTGGTTGGTGCCGTTGGCGCATTAAACCCATAATGAACTGGTTTAAGGGTAATCGTGCGTCCTTCAAAGTTAATTGTTTTTGCGGTATACCCGCAAACTTGAATGAAGAACATCATACTCAGACGATCTGCATACCAATCAACCAAACCATTTTTTGCCTCGGTGCGCAAATCATGGAGAATTCGTTGTTGATCAATCGTTCCCTCATTTTTGACACGCACAGCATGAACGAGTTCATTAATTGCCAAGCGATCATTGAGAAACTGTAAAGCTTCTTCATTGCCTTCCAATGTCTGCCCTTCGCTTACCCCATCGCCTAGCAACTGCACACGCAAATTAAAGCTAATAGCATCCCCACTTGCTTTCGTAGTTTCATCTTTTAATTGTACGATACTGTTTGAATCATTTCCAATCAACGGCGCAATTGGAAGTGCTTTTGAGACTTCTTGGTTTAGTAATTTAGACCATGTGCGCACTGCCATTGGGTCATTAAGTCCGATATAAGTTACAGTCATTTTGTCCTCTAAAAGTTTTATTGACATAAAAAACCCGGCAAAGCGCCGGTTGTTAAAACACCACATTTCATTTCAAATGGTGAATAGGTTGTTTGTGAGTTTTATCTAATTTCTGTTAACGTCTGCCTCCTCCTTATAAGAGCTCTCCTCTCCACATCCGAGTTTGAGAAATCCCCCCGCATTCTCCTGCGCCAAAAGCCTCTTAACATTCCCGCAAAAAACACTCCCCCGCATTCTCCTGCGCTAAAAGCCTCTTAACGTTCCCGCAAAAAACACTCCCGCATTCTCCTGCGCTAAAAGCCTCTTAACGTTCCCGCAAAAA
>NZ_JBHIOZ010000061.1:0-8322 GCF_042195805.1 Bartonella sp. AP57NXGY
ATGAAGTTTGAGACATTGAATTATGCTATTCAGGATGTTCGGAAAGAAGCAAGACAAGCTGCTGCTATTGGTCTAGCAGTATCTAATTTAAGCTATGACGATACACCGGGAAAATTAAGTTTTTCACTTGGTACGGGTGTATGGCGCAGTCAATCTGCACTTGCTATTGGAGCTGGTTATATGTCTGAAAATGGAAGATTTCGCTCTAACGTATCTGCAACGAGTGCTGGGGGACATTGGGGTGTAGGTGCTGGATTTAGGGTAACACTGAATTAACAATAGAAAATTCGAAATAAATTTTCCTTCTCTTATCAAATGCGTTACATGTGCCATTTAAAGAGAAGGAAAGTTATTTTCATCATAAATGAATAGCAATAGAAGATAAGGGCGTATTTCGAGTAAAAATATATTTTTTATTGTGAAATTTTATATCAAAAAATCATTTATCACCTCCAAAAGGAATTATTTGAGTAATCGATATTTATTTTTAAGAAAGTTTTACCTTCTTGTCTCATCAGACAAGGGTGAAAATTTTATAAGAAGTGATATTTTACACAGAAATTCATAGAGTAGTATACTTGTAAAGTTTTATAATTGTATTCTGTAATAATAATCTTAGTGGGACTAATTTTAGTTACAGTGAAGCATTTTAACAAAAAACTACAAATGCCAGAGGGATGTTTTCATATAAATTAACAGACTACGTGTAACCGCACAATATTTGAAAACTATACAGTTTATAATTTTATAATAGAATATCCACTAGGGGTATTTTTAAAGAAATAAAAAGTCTCATTTTTTCCTTGCTATTTTTTAATAATCTGTATAGAGTGCGAAAAATTAATTAAAAGAAACTAGAAATCTTCTCGCAAAGCGGGGTGCGGTAAGTTATGGCAAAATTACAAAATCACAATCATCTAATCTCAAAGAGCTTTAAGAGATACAAATATAAAACTCAGGGATATCTCGCTTATTTTCACGACAAAAGCACAATAACCCTACAAAAAACGCTCTAAATTACTCAACAAACAGCTTAACTCCCTTCCGCAATAAACATTTTATTGCCTCTTAAACACACAACCCCTAATAATAGTACACAAATATGTTTTTTCTACACTTTTTTCACCTTTCTTCACCTTTAAATTTAAAGGCTCTGCTGAAGAAAAACACCCCTCCTTAAAGGGGGATAAATAAAAACCACATTAATTGGACTATCGATCAACGTCAACTTCTATCTCATTGATATCTTAGATAGTCCTCTTCCGCATTATGACAACCCTAATCTTTTATAAAACAAGAAAAAACAATCTCTGGAGCTTAGTAGCACCGGAATATGTCTTTTTGATGTTTTAAATATCTTTTTTTACTTAGAGGATTTATTATGAAAAAAATATATACCACACCACACACGCTAGCAGTGAGTAATTTAAAAAATTCTTGCTCGTCTTATCGATTACCTTTTATTAAAACGCTTTCATTAGTGTCAGTAGCTGTCTTTTTATCAAATGCTTCTCCTGTTTTTGCTTGTGATCTTTGGGGTAATGTAGCACAGTATTTTGGCGGAGGTACAAATATACGTAAAAGTATTGCGCCAACCTATATAATTAACGGTAAAATATATAGAGATGTTGGTTCTGCGCTGTATGGTTTGGAGAATTATGTCGCTGAAACCAGGTATGATAAGCTTGTTAAGCAAGATGCATCAGGACTTATTACAATTGGTGCGGACGTAGGTGGTAATAGAATAACTATCGCAAATAGCTCTCATGGATTGAGGACTCTTACTGGTGTTGCTGATGGTTGGGTTTCGCCAATCTCGTATGATGCAGTCAATGGTTCTCAGCTTTTTTCCCAAGGCATCAGTACTGCGATCTCTTTTGGCGGTGGTGCTGGATACGATAGAAAAGGAAACTGGATAGCTCCTACTTTTACAGTTAAGGTCTTTGATAAAAATGGTAATGGAGCTGAAAAGGATTATAAGAATGTTGCGGATGCCTTTACTGGCGTAAGTAGTTCTTTCACGAATCTTGATGCAAAGATTGAAAATATTAAGGTAGCAAGTAATAGTCTTGTTAAGCAAGATGATACAGGACTTATTAGCATTGGTGGAGAAGTAAGTGGAACTAAGGTAAGCATTGCAAACGTTGATAATGCAGTTCGGACTCTTTCGGGTGTTAAGGCTGGTTCGATTACAGCAGCGTCCACTGATGCGATAAATGGTTCTCAACTTTATTCCATGAGCAATGTAGTCGCAGGCTATTTTGGCGGTGGTGCTGGCTATAAAGATGGAAACTGGAGTGCTCCTACTTTTACAGTTAAGGTCTTTGATAAGGATGGTAATGGAGCTGAAAAGAAGTATACTAATGTTGCGGATGCCTTTACTGGCGTAAATAGTTCTTTCACGAATCTTGATAAAAAGATTGAGAATATAGTCATTGATGCGACAGGTAACAGTCTTGTTAAGCAAGATGATACGGGGCTTATTAGCATTGGTGGAGAAGTAAGTGGAACTAAGGTAAGCATTGCAAACGTTGATAATGCAGTTCGGACTCTTTCGGGTGTTAAGGCTGGTTCGATTACAGCAGCGTCCACTGATGCGATAAATGGTTCTCAACTTTATTCCATGAGCAATGTAGTCGCAGGCTATTTTGGCGGTGGTGCTGGCTATAAAGATGGAAACTGGAGTGCTCCTACTTTTACAGTTAAGGTCTTTGATAAGGATGGTAATGGAGCTGAAAAGAAGTATACTAATGTTGCGGATGCCTTTACTGGCGTAAGTGGTTCTTTCACAAATCTTGATAAAAAGATTGAGAATATAGTCATTAATGGGACAGGTGATGATCTTGTTAAGCAAGATGATGCCGGACTTATTACCATTGGTGGAAAAGTAAGAGGGGTCCAGGTAAATATAGCAAATGTTGATAATGTGGCACGGACTCTTGCGGGTGTTAAGGCTGGTTCGATTACAGCAACATCGACTGATGCGATAAATGGCTCTCAATTTTATGCCATGAGCAATGTAGTTGCTAGCTATTTTAGTGATAATGCTGGATATGATAAAGATGGAAACTGGAATGCTCCTACTTTTACAGTTAAGGTTTTTGATAAAAATGGTAGTGGGACTGAAAAGAACTATAAGAATGTTGGGGATGCGCTTTCTGGTGTAAGTAGTTCTTTTACGAATCTTAATCAAAAGATCGAAAGTGTGACAGGTGATAGTTTTGTTAAGCAAAATAGCGCTGGGCTTATTACGATTGGTGGAGACAAGGGTGGTGATAGAATAGATATTGCAAACGGTATTAATTTTCCACGAGTTATCTCTGGTGTTAAAGGGGGTGCATTTACGGCAACATCGACCGAAGCAGTAAATGGTGGTCAAATTTATTTGATGGCTCAGGCATTTGCAAGTTATTTTGGCGGTGGTGCTGGCTATAAAGATGGAAAATGGTCACCTCCTACATTTACAGTTAAAGCCTTTGATAAGGATGGTAATGCAACTGAGAAAAACTATACTAATGTTGCAGATGCGTTTTCTGGCGTTAATAGTGCTTTCACAAGTTTGAATGAGGAGATTGTTAAGATAAAGAATAAGCCTGGTATTGAAGAAAAGGAACGCCCCCATCAAGACGGTGATTTGAATGATATTATTTCAGAAGGCTTTCCTTTTATGAGAAGCTTACCTAGTGCTTTAGGTAATGTGAAGGTTCCAACTACGATAACTGTTGCTCCTAAATCACCATTAAAACAAGTAAGTTTTATGAGTAGTGAAGGTGAAAGCCGGCGTCTTTTTGATATTGCTGCTGGTGAGATTTCAGAAACGTCGACTGATGCTATAACTGGTTCTCAGCTCTATTCGATAAACAACCAGATTGCTACTTATTTCGGTGGTGGTTCTGGATATAAAGGTGGAAATTGGAGTGCTCCGACTTTCACAGTTAAAGCCTTTGATAAGGACGGGAATGAGATTGATAAAGAGTATACTAATGTCGCGGATGCATTTGCTGGCGTTAATAGTGCTTTGGCAGGTTTAAATCATCAGGTTGTTGATATGAAGAATGGCCTTGGTATTGGTGAAACAGAGGGTAAACCACAAAATGGTGATCCTTCGGATGTTATTTCAAAAGGCTTTCCTTTTATGAGAAGCGCACGTTTTCTAAGAAGCTTACCTCTTGCCATAGATGAGGAAGAAAGCGCCATAGATGAGGTGGATAATTCAACCACGGTAACTGTTGCTCCTAGTGAAATTTTAGAAAAGTCAACTTATGAGGTGACTGACAATCAGTTTTCACAGATGAGTAACAGGGTAACAGGCGTTGAAAAAAAGGTAGACAGCGTTACAGACAGGGTAACAGAAGTTGAAAACAAGGTGAATGTTGCGGTTAGCTATGATACCGATGATAGCGGAAAGAAAATCAGTAGCATCACTCTAAAAGGTGTCGATGACAGTGAGCCTGTTTTGATTACTAATGTTAAAGATGGAAAAATTGAACATGGCTCTAAGGACGCAGTGAATGGTGGTCAGTTATACGATCATACCGCGGAGCAGATGAAGATTACTCTTGAAAGTGCGAAAAAGTATACGGACGATCAAGTCAATAATGGTGTTAACGAGGCAAAATCCTATACCGATATGAAGTTTGACGCACTAAGTTATGATATTACGAATGTGCGCAAAGAGGCAAGGCAAGCAGCAGCGATTGGTTTGGCAGTCTCTAACTTACGTTACTTCGATGACCCAGGATCTGTGAGTGTTTCATTTGGTGGCGGTTTTTGGCGTGGACAATCTGCCTTTGCGATTGGTGCAGGTTATACATCTGAAGATGGCAAGATTCGTTCTAATCTATCAGCAACCAGTGCTGGCGGTCAGTGGGGTGTAGGTGGTGGAATAACTCTGAAATTAAAATAACACCAGAGAATATGAAAAACTACAATTTAAGCAAAGCTTCGCCCTTGTCTTCTTAGACAGGGGCGAAATTTTATATTATAGAGAAGTAATATTTTACAGAGAAGGCCATAGAGTAGTATATTTATAAAGTCTTATAATAATTAAAGTCTTATACCAATGTATTCTATAGTAATAATCTTAGTGAGATTGATTTTAGTAAGAAGTAAAGCACTTTAACAAAAATTTTACAAATACAGAGTAGTACTCTCAGTGCGTAATTGCGCAGTATTTTAAAACTGTACGTTCTATAATTTCATTGATAGAAAATATCCATTGGGGGATACGTTTAAAAATTTAAAAATCCTATTTTATTATTTTATTTATTTGCTCTGTACATAGCAGTAGCAATCATGAGGAACGCAACAGCAGCAATTATTAGTAAGACTCATTTTGATCAAAATGGGACACTTAAATAAAACTATGAAACAGAATCTCTAGACAAGTCTATAGTGCATGGAATCTATGAGTTTTAAAGTTATAAGGATATTTCACGGTTATATAAATCGGAAAGACTCATTCTGTAAAAATAATTAAATTCAT
Source organism: Bartonella sp. AP57NXGY (assembly GCF_042195805.1). NCBI lineage: Bacteria > Pseudomonadati > Pseudomonadota > Alphaproteobacteria > Hyphomicrobiales > Bartonellaceae > Bartonella > Bartonella sp. AP57NXGY. The sequence continues at coordinate 5,486 of NZ_JBHIOZ010000061.1, forward strand.
TTTCTTCTTGCTATTTCACTCAATAGTCTATAACATCACAAAATATTCTTTAGTAAGACTCATTTTGGCAAAAACAGAAAAATGCTCGCAAGGGGGGGCAGTTGATTATGAACAACACACACAATCATCCTCATTTTACTCTAAAGCTTAAGAGTATGCCGCTTATCCCCGCGATAAAAGCGTAATGATTTCACAACAAGTACTCTAAATCATTCAGCCAACAACTTAAACTTTTCCCCTAATAATACCTTACAGCTTCTTAATCATATAAAATGAACTCTTTTACTTTTAAAATTATAAACCGCAGACCTAACAATAGGGTGCAAGTATGTCTTCTTCATACCTGTTTTTCACCCTCATCCAGGAGTTTTGTTGCAAAAAAAGCACCCTTCTTAAAGGCGGAAAAAATAAAAAACCCATTAACCACATCGTTTATCAAGATTGATTGCAACCTTGCTAGACTTCTAATTACTTCTGTTCGCCTCTGCGGCAAACTCAAACTTTATAAAGAACAAAAAAATCACGTCGTTAATCACTCCTAACACTGAAATATGACTTTTTAATGTTCTAAATATGTCTTTCCTATTTGGAGAATTTGTTATGAAAAAATTATATACCACACCAAAAGCGCTAGTGGTGAATGATTGTAAAGATTCTTGCTCGTTTTATCGACGGCTTTTTATTAAAGCGCTTTCATTGGCTTCAGTGATTATATTTTTATCAAATGTTTCTCCTGTTGCTGCTGCTACTCAGATTTTAAATAACATATCAAAAGACTTTAGTGGTGGTACAAATGCGCTTAAAGGTATACCGCCAGCCTATGTAGTTGGCAGTAAATTGTATAGAGATAGTGGCTCTGCATTTGTGGAGGGGGAGGATGCCCCCAAGAACTTAAGTCTTAATATTAAGTTTCAGACTAAAGCTGCTTTTGATACTGCATTTGCAGGTACGGAAGGTTATAAGAATGTAGAAGGTTATAAAAGTGTTGCGGATGCATTTTCTGGCACTAATAGTGATTTGGCAGGTTTAAATCATCAGATTGTTGAGATAAAGGAACCCCATGCTATTGGGGGAAAACAAGATAATCCATCTCACGGTGATGATCTGCATGAAAATACAGACAACTTTTCTCTTATAAGAAGCTTATCTCGTGAACTAGTCCGAGCGGACGATGAAAAGATGATAACTATTGCTGGTACCTCACCATTAACTCAAATAACTATTCGGAATAGTAAAGGTGAGACACGGCGTCTTTTGGATGTTTCTCCTGGTGAGCTCTCAAAAACGTCAACCGATGCCGTTAATGGTTCCCAGCTTTATACGTTAGGCACTGGGGTTGCAAAATCTTTAGGTGGTAATGCTAGTTATGCGGATGGAACTTGGAGTGTACCTACATTCACGGTTAAGAGCGTGAAAGAAGATGGCAAAACAGAAGATAAAGAGTATCATGATGTAGCAACAGCGTTTGCTGGTGTAGGAACTTCTTTCGTAAATATGAATAATTCTATCACGAATATTAAGAATGAACTTAGCAAAGATATTGCTGAAGCAAAGAGTGATTCCTTGCATTGGAGCGATACTGCACATGCTTTTGTAGCGACGCATGGAGAGAAAGATAGCAAAAGTAATAGCAAGCTTACATCTCTTTTAGATGGTTCGATTAATGCTGGTTCCACGGATGCCGTAACGGGTAATCAGCTTCATGCTCTAGGTAGCAGTGTTGCAAAATCTTTAGGTGGTAATGCTAAGTATGAGAATGGCACGTGGAATGCTCCTACATTCAAGGTTAAGCGATTTAATTCTGATGGTGATGTTACTGATTCGACTTATGATAGTGTCGCGTCTGCCTTTGCCGGTGTTGGTGATTCTATCACGAATATTAAAAATGAGATTAGCAAAGAAATTGCTGGTGAAAAGAGTGATTCTTTAATCTGGAGCCAAACCGCGAATGCCTTTGTAGCGACGCATGGTGAAGAGAATACAAGTAGCAAGATAACGTCTCTTAAAAATGGAGACATTAGTAGAACGTCAACGGATGCTGTAGCGGGTAACCAGCTATATGCCCTAGGGAGTAGTGTTGCAAAATCTTTAGGTGGTGGTGCTAAGTATGAGGATGGTAAATGGAGCAAACCTAAGTTCACGGTTAAAACAGTAAAATCTGATGGAACTGAGAGTGAGGAGAGCTATACAGATGTGGCTTCAGCGTTTGCCGGTGTAGGAACTTCTTTCACGGATTTACATAAAGAGATTACCAATGAAATTACCACTGCTCAAGCTGACGCCTTGTTGTGGGATAAGTCTAAAGGTGCGTTTGTAGCGACGCATGGAGAGAAAGATAGCAAAAGTAATAGCAAGCTTACATCTCTTTTAGATGGTTCGATTAATGCTGGTTCCACGGATGCCGTAACGGGTAATCAGCTTCATGCTCTAGGTAGCAGTGTTGCAAAATCTTTAGGTGGTAATGCTAAGTATGAGAATGGCACGTGGAATGCTCCTACATTCAAGGTTAAGCGATTTAATTCTGATGGTGATGTTACTGATTCGACTTATGATAGTGTCGCGTCTGCCTTTGCCGGTGTTGGTGATTCTATCACGAATATTAAAAATGAGATTAGCAAAGAAATTGCTGGTGAAAAGAGTGATTCTTTAATCTGGAGCCAAACCGCGAATGCCTTTGTAGCGACGCATGGTGAAGAGAATACAAGTAGCAAGATAACGTCTCTTAAAAATGGAGACATTAGTAGAACGTCAACGGATGCTGTAGCGGGTAGCCAGCTATATGCCCTAGGGAGTAGTGTTGCAAAATCTTTAGGTGGTGGTGCTAAGTATGAGGATGG
>NZ_JBHIOZ010000062.1:0-2220 GCF_042195805.1 Bartonella sp. AP57NXGY
ATATCAATACTGTCGGTATGGATAATAGGTGCAATTGCATCAAAAAAAGAAAGAGCTTTTATACCGGTTATTGCTTGTAATTTTTGAGCAAGTGCAGGCGATGTAAGGGGGCCTGTTGCAATGACAACATGTTTCCAAGCTTTAGGAATTTCTTGAACTTCTTCACGTTTGATTGTTATAAGAGGGTGGTTTTCAAGTGCTGTCGTAACGGTTTTTGAAAATCCATCACGGTCAACAGCAAGAGCACTACCTGCGGGAACTTTGTTGGCATCAGCAGCTTTCATAATTAACGATTTTGCTAATCGCATTTCAGCATGTAAAAGTCCTACGGCATTTGTTAATGAATCATCGCAACGAAACGAATTTGAACAAACCAGTTCTGCCAATTTATCGGTTTTATGGGCATCTGATTTTTTTTCGGGTCGCATTTCATGCAAAACAACAGAAATTCCTGACTGAGCGATTTGCCAGCTTGCTTCACACCCCGCAAGACCGCCACCGATGATATGAATTGGGATATCAAATGTCTTTAACATAATTGACTTTTAGCGTAAGCAGTTATGTATGAAAAGCATAGATTTTGTTTTTTTTAATATATTTGTTTGCTTTTTTTCTGTAATTAATGGTATAGAAACGCCGCTTGTATAAGGTTATTAGCTTGTAAGTTTGAGCGGATGTGGCGAAATTGGTAGACGCACCAGATTTAGGTTCTGGCGGGAGACCGTGGGGGTTCGAGTCCCTCCATCCGCACCAAAGCAATCCCTTAAGTGCTACGGATTTCTACGTGTCTGAAATTCCGCTTCATGGTAAATGTAACACTCGAAGTGTTAGAATGTAATGATTATTAGAGTGGGTTGATCCCTCTCCTTAGAAAAATGAAGGTGTTTAATGCAGGTTACCGAGACGCTTAATGAAGGACTGAAGCGCGAAATTAAGATCGTGGTTCCAGCGAAAGATTTAGAAGAAAAGTTGAATGAACGATTGGATGATACCAAGGGAAAAATCAAGCTTAATGGTTTTCGTCCCGGTAAAGTGCCTAGTGGGCATTTGCGAAAAATGTATGGTAAATCCTTTATGGCGGAGATTCTCAATGAGATACTCAGTGATGCACCCCGTTCTATTTTAGCGGACCGCAATGAACGTGCAGCGATGCAGCCAAAAATTGATATAGATGAAGATGAAAAAATTCTAGATGGCAAAGCTGATTTTACTTTTAGTTTAAAGTATGAAGTTTTACCAAAAATTGACATTAAAGATTTTGAACATATTAAGGTTATCCGTGAAATTCCGATTATTCCTGAACAGGATATTGATGATCAAGTCAATCGCGTCCTTTCTTCTACGCGTAATTATTCTCTAAAAGAGGGGAATTCTGAAGAAGGTGATCGCATTACCATAGATTATCAAGGTAAGCTTGAAGGCGTTCCATTTGAAGGTGGGGCAGATAGTGATGCACAACTGATTCTTGGGGCAAAACAATTTATTCCTGGTTTTGAAGAGCAATTGGTTGGTGTGAAAGCTGGGGATGTAAAAACGATTTTTGTTAAATTTCCTGATAATTACAGTGCGGCACATTTGGCGGGACGGGAAGCAGAGTTTGACATTACTGTCAAAGCTGTCTTTAAACCAGATGAATTAAAAATTGATGATGAAGCAGCGCAAAAAGTTGGTTTAGAGTCTCTAGATCGCTTACGTGAGGTCGTTCGTGGGCAGATTGAAAGCCAATATGGTTCAGTGACACGTCAAAAAGTTAAGCGTCAAATTCTTGATGCTTTAGATGCTGATTATAATTTTGAGATTCCTGAAGAACTTTTAGAGGTTGAGTTTAACAATATATGGGCTCAGGTTAATGATGATTTGAAAAAGGCTGGGCGCAGTTTTGAAGATGAAGGTATTACAGAAGAAAAGGCACGTGAGGAATATCGTGTCCTTGCGCAGCGTCGTGTTCGTCTTGGTTTGGTGCTTTCTGAAATTGGAATGAAGGTTGGTGTTAAAGTTAGTGAGGATGAGCTAAAAGCAGCAGTTTTTGATCAGGTTCGCCAATATCCAGGACAAGAGAAAGAGATTATGGATTTTTTCCGTAAGACTCCGGAAGCTGTTGAAAATCTACGTGCTCCGATTTTTGAAGAAAAGGTCATTGATCATTTATTAGCACAGATAAAAGTCACAGATAAAGAAGTGACGGTTGAAGAGTTGATGAAAGAATATGACGAATCAGAT
>NZ_JBHIOZ010000062.1:2320-8303 GCF_042195805.1 Bartonella sp. AP57NXGY
ATTTATTAGCACAGATAAAAGTCACAGATAAAGAAGTGACGGTTGAAGAGTTGATGAAAGAATATGACGAATCAGATGTCCCTGAAGAAAAGCAGGCAAAGAAAAAGTCTGAAGTGAAAGAAACGTCTACAGAGAAAAAACCAGCTAAGAAAAAGGCTCCTAAAAAAGCTTAATATTTATGCAAACAACACAAGCCCGATAAAATCGGGCTTGTGTTGTAAGATTTATATCCTAGGATTGCACTGAGAGAATGGTTTTAGATAAGCCATGAGTGAATTTTAAAATATTGGTAGTGGATTGGCAATGAGCATCATTGATACGCGTACTCCTGATTCTAAGCGTTTTATTTCTGGAGTTACAGGTGATTGGGAAGTCATCATTGGCATGGAAGTTCATGCGCAAATCATATCAAATTCGAAACTTTTTTCAGGAGCATCAACCAAATTTGGTGCAGAGCCGAACAATCATGTATCACTTATTGATGCAGCCATGCCAGGTATGTTGCCTGTTCTTAATCAAGAATGTGTTCGTCAAGCGGTTCGAACGGGGTTAGGATTAAAGGCGCATATTAATTTAAAATCTGTTTTTGATCGCAAAAACTATTTTTATCCAGATTTACCGCAGGGATATCAGATTTCTCAATTTCGCTATCCCATTGTAGGAGAGGGAAAGATTATTATATCTGTTGGTCCAGATTCGAATGGCCAATTTGAGGATATTGAAGTGGGAATTGAGAGGTTGCATCTTGAACAGGATGCTGGAAAATCGATGCACGATCAACATCCAACGATGTCTTTTGTAGATCTTAATCGTTCTGGTGTTGCTCTTATGGAAATTGTTTCCAAGCCTGATATGCGCTCATCAGATGAAGCCAAAGCCTATATGACAAAATTGCGTACGATTGTTCGTTATTTGGGCACTTGCGATGGCAATATGGATGAAGGTTCTATGCGTGCAGATGTCAATGTATCTGTTCGTCGTCCTGGTGAAAATTTTGGAACGCGCTGTGAAATTAAAAATGTGAATTCTATTCGCTTTATTGGTCAAGCAATTGAATATGAAGCGCGTCGTCAGATCGCAATTTTAGAAGATGGAGGCGTCATAGATCAAGAGACTCGGCTTTTTGATGCCGCTAAAGGTGAAACGCGCTCTATGCGCTCAAAGGAAGAAGCGCATGACTATCGTTATTTTCCTGATCCTGATCTTTTACCGTTAGAATTTGATCAAGCATTTGTGGATGCTTTGGCAGCAGACTTACCAGAGTTGCCTGACGCTATAAAAGCACGTTTTGTTAAGGAAATGGGATTGACAGTGTATGATGCTTCCATTCTTGTGACAGAAAAGGCTATTGCTGATTATTTTGAAGAGGTAGCGCGTGGGCGTGATGGAAAAATAGTTGCCAATTGGGTGATTAACGACCTTTTAGGGGCTTTAAATAAAGATAATCGTGAGATTGAAGAGTCACCAGTATCGCCAAATCAATTGGGAAGCATTATTGATCTTATAAAAGAAGGAGTTATTTCTGGAAAAATTGCCAAAGATCTTTTTGAGATTATTTGGAATGAGGGGGGAGATGCACGCCAAATTGTAGAAGAACGAAATATGAAGCAGGTAACGGATACAAAGGCTATTGAAAGAGCTGTTGATGAGATCGTTGCCAATAATTCTGATAAAGTTGCGCAAGCAAAGCACAAACCTGCTTTAGCTGGTTGGTTTGTTGGACAGGTAATGAAAGTAACAGGTGGTAAGGCAAATCCCCAAGCTGTTAATGAATTGGTTAAGATGAAACTTGGCATAGATTAAATTTTATGGGGTGGAGAAGAAGCCATACATATGATATCTTCTTGAAATTAAAGGATAGCACGTTAACCTATCAATTGGAATTGTAGTTGAATTTACTAGTAACTTTTTCGATAATTTCAATCGTTAATAATTTTATTCCAACGATTAATTTCATGAACGCACTAAATGAATGGAATAGCAGATGGCTCGTTTTTTTAAGCAAATCTTCACATGGTGGAATGGCAATACCATTGGTACGCGTTTTTTCACATGGCGCAAAGGTAAGCGGATAGGGGAAGATCAATTTGGAAATATATATTATGAAGGAGGACTTCATAAGGATGGTTATCCGCACCGTTGGGTTATCTATAAAGACTATTCTGAGGCCTCTACTATTCCACCAGGTTGGCATGGCTGGATTCATCATCGCTGTGAGTGTCCACCAACACAAGAGGATTATCATCCTTATGAATGGGAAAAGCCTCATGTTGCAAATATGACAGGAACAAGTGAGGGCTATCGACCAAAGGGAGCTATCACCTCCAATGGAGAGCGTTCTTGTGTGCATGAAGATTATGATGCGTGGTCACCTAAAAAATAACATGTTTTAATGTGCGTGTGTATTTTTGTCTTATTTGACTCTATGTTATGAAAAGAATTATTTTTTAAGGTGCGATTGATTTTGATATGATGAGATTTTTTTTATTGTTAGGGGTGAGGCATTTTATATATATTTTTTTAATGGGAATTTTAGTGTTTTTATCCTTAAATAATGGGGTGCGGGCTGAGCGTATTAGCAATGGAATTGCTGTTTTTGCAGGTCTTGACAAAATCACGGGACGGACAACACGTTTTGAAGTTACTCTTGGTAAAATTTATCAGTACGGTGCATTACAGGTAACACCACGTGCGTGTTATACGAGCTCTAAAGATGAACCCACGCGTACAACTGGTTTTGTTGAAGTCAATGAAGTAACATTAGATAAAAAAGTACGGCGTATTTTTACAGGATGGATGTTTGCAGATAGTCCTGGTTTGAACGCTGTTGAGCATCCTATTTATGATGTGTGGTTAAAGGATTGCAAGCAGAATGCTCAAGATCTTCCTCTTCAATAATTAGTGTGTTATCTATTTATAATACATTGATTTATAATGGTCCTTTATCATTTTACAACTTAATAGCAAATTCCTATGATTACCTCATTTAATTTTTTTATATTGAATAATCCAAACTATTCTCTTGCGCGTTACAAGTGGCGGATGTGTCAATAACACTGTCTAAAAAAGGAATAAAAAATTCCGTCATGAACTGTTTAAATTCAAAGATGCATCATTAGAATCAACATATTTTTTAAGTGTTTCATAAGAGACAGTTCTTGAATTATATCTGTTAAAGGTTGAAATGAAAGGCTTGTTTATATTTGTTAAAGAGATGAACTGACGCTTTTGCATGTATGAGGGAAACAGATTATCAAGTAAGTAATTTATCATGAAACACTAATTATTATATCTAGAGAACGCTGTATTGGTATTTTTTCTCATAGAGATGTCGTTTTTCGTTCAAAGCGTAGAAGCAATGCAGGCCATATTAATGGAAAAATTGAGATTTAAGATTCTTTAAAGTTTATCAATCGAAGTATAGCTTGGTTAAAAAATGCAATAATCAATATATTTCTAGTAAGAAAATAATGTTTATATATTTTTATTATACACCACCTCATAAGTGAGTTTGTCTATTCGTAAGTTCTTGTATATTGCATGGTAACTTCACATTTAAGTAAGTAGGATACCACTAAGTTTGTAAATCATATTCTTGATATCCATGCTTTTTAAAATCTTTTGTATAAAATACACGTGTTTTCATATAGAGCTATTGAAAATTTAAAAAGGGGTTTCGAAGAGGCGTTGAGAAGATTCTGCATCACTGGGAATGGTATATTTATTTTGTATAAAGTATAACCCATTTTCTAAAAAATACGAGATTTTATACAATGAAAGTTTCTAGTCACCAACATAATGATGTTTCCCGATTGCCAAAACAACCTAAAGAACCCTTATTGAATGTTCCATTTATTATAGTTGTTTTGATAGCATTTTGTTTTTGTCTTTATTGCATTTCTCAGTATTTTTTTTCTCATCAGGTTTATGTTGAAAGCCTTGAGCTTTTTTCATTTATACCAGCATTGTTTAAGAGGGATCCTGTAGCATTTTGTTATACCATGGTGAGTTATTCATTTATGCATAGTAGTTTTAAACATGTTGCTCTTAATATGGTTTGGCTTTTGGTTTTCGGCTCTCCTTTAGCAAGGCATTTTGGTGTTTTACGTTTTTTAATTTTTTGGGTGTTAACGGCAGTTATTTCTGTTTTGACTTATTTTACATTTCATCAAGAAAGTACCATGTCACTTATTGGGGCGTCAGGTGCCGTATCTGGAATGATGGGTGCTATTGCACGTTATGGTTTTCCTAGTGGTAATCTAGCTGTCAATGCGCAGAACGAAAAACTTTTAGGACCTTTATTATCTGTCAAAAAAGCTCTGTGTTCTAAGGGGGTTCTTGTTTATATGAGTGTATGGCTGACGACTGATTTGATCATAGGTATTTCTTCTATTTTGTTTGAAGAAAATGGCATCTCAATAGCATGGGAAGCTCATATTGGCGGGTTTTTTGCGGGTTTTTTGTTGGTTGGTTTTTTTGATGTTTCACAAAAAATTAAAAACTAGAATCTAAGATATTGATGTGCCACATAAAGAGCTATTGTTGCTGCATTTGAAACATTTAATGATTTAATATTTCCAGGCATGTCAAGGCGTGTTAAAGCGCAAACGGTTTCGCGTGTTTTTTTACGTAAACCTTTACCTTCTGCTCCTAAAACAAGAGCAATTTTATTCCCTGTTAATGCTGTTTCTAGAGGTTGGTCACCTTCTGAATCGAGACCAAAGCTTGTAAAACCTGTTTGATGAAGTTCTTGAAGAGCTTCAGCAAGGTTTCGTACGGTAATATAATGAATCATTTCCAGAGCTCCAGATGCCGCTTTCGCAAGAACACCGCTTTCGTGGGGAGAGTGACGGCAAGTTGTAATAAGTGCTTTAGCTTTCAATGCAACTGCAGAGCGCATAATAGCGCCAACATTATGTGGATCGGTAATTTGATCCATGACAATGACCAGATCAGTATTGGTTAGTTCCGACAGTTTGCATGGTTTGAGGGGGAGAGTTTCCAAAACAATACCTTGATGAACAGCCTCACTTCCAACAAGCGAATCAAGATATTTGGGGGTGCATAATGTAACAGAGCAAGGATAATCTGATTCGGATATATTTAATCGTTTTAAGGCATTTTGTGTAACGTAAAGACATTTTAAAATTCTTTTTGGGTTTTCTAAAGCAGCCTGAACAGAATGAATGCCATAAAGATGGATGATCTCTTGCTGTAAAGAAGCAGCTTTCTTCTTTGGGTGTGTAAAAGATCGAGAAGGAGAGCCTTTTGTATCGCGATATCGGCGACGCAAACGAGCATAATGAGAATTTTGTGATGTTTTTTCTTTCATAGCTTCTTTATAACGTGTTAATAAGAAAAATAGAGAGAAAAAATCTATGATTTAAAATTATGAGCAGGAAATTTGTACAGAATTGTATTTATTCTGTTGACAGATACAATAGTAATCGTCATAACCACTTCGCAATCAGATTGAATTGAATGGGTATTCAAGATGGTTGTCGTGATGTCTCATTGCGCGACTTTATCGGTGTAATGGAGGGGTGCCCGAGTGGTTAAAGGGGGCGGACTGTAAATCCGTTGCGTATGCTACGTTGGTTCGAATCCAACCCCCTCCACCATTCATCGAAGGAGAGTTAGTACGTGGGTCATGCGGGTATAGCTCAATGGTAGAGCAGCAGCCTTCCAAGCTGAATATGCGGGTTCGATTCCCGCTACCCGCTCCAAATGGTTGTTGATGATTGGGCAAATAGGTATGATGGAGGATATTCCATTTATAGATTTGGTGGGGTTTTCCGTCTAAGAGTTGTGGTGATTGGGCTGTTTACAGTCTGGTCAGACTTAAGTTTTGCAGAACTGTCCCTAGGTGCTAATAAAAATAGGGAATAAAACAAGAGATTAATAGCAATGGCGAAGAGCAAGTTTGAACGAACAAAACCGCATGTTAATATTGGTACGATTGGTCACGTTGATCATGGGAAGA
>NZ_JBHIOZ010000063.1:0-4965 GCF_042195805.1 Bartonella sp. AP57NXGY
ATAGAGGTTGGTTTAAAGAGGTTGGAAAATATCTTTGTGCTTAATAAACAGATGAGACATTTTGCTAAAAAAGGGGAAAATTCTCTTGTTCATTGTTTAAAATGCTCTTTTAAGAAAAAATATCAAAATAAGTATCAGGAACAGAGAGGCAATAGACAATTCCTTCTTGTGTCAATTTGAGGGAAGCTGAACCATTCACGGAAATGGGAACGATTTTTTCGAGAACGGCACTACCAAAACAGGCTTTTTTATTGTTTGTGGGAGGGATGCCGGATTCAAAATTTTCATGCCAAGTGATGATAAGTTGCGTTTTGCCATTCAGTTTTGTTTCAATTTCACAGCGTACACAGATGCTCCCCTTTTCTTGGGAAAGGGCTCCAAAAGAAAGAGAATTGACAATCAGTTCATGAAAAGCCAAACCGATATGCAAAGCGGCATTGGGAAAAAGATAAGGATCGACGCCTTCAAGTGAAAAACGTTCTGTTTCTTTCATAAAATAACCTAAAGCCTGCGTTTGGACCAATTCGCGAAATTGAGCACCGCGCCAATCGGAATCAGTGATCAGATCTTGAGAATGAGAAAGAGAATGAAGACGACCTTGAAATTTTCGTAAAAAAACCTGAAGAGATTCAGTATAACGGGCGGTTTGGCTGGCAATACTTTGAATGATCGCTAGAAGGTTTTTAGAACGGTGACTGACTTCGCGAAGAAGGATTTTAAGCACTTGTTCACGGCGGCGTAAGCCGGAAATATTGACACCGGTGGTGATAATACCAATAATGTCTTCGTTATCATTGCGGTGGCAATCAATAGAAAATTTGTACCAAATCTCTTGTTTGTTTGTATCTTCAAAACGTGCTTCAACAGTTTGCATTTTGCCACTGGCTAAAACTTGCAGTTTGATGGTTTCCATATTGTCTGCAAGGTCAAGCGAAAAAAAGTCGCTGTCACGACACCCAACCCGCCATTTATTGTGCAAATGGTGTGGCAAGTTTTCAGCCCATAAATAAACCAGATTTGTTGCCTGATAGAGAACGCAAATATCAGCACCACGAATCGCTTGCATGAGCGCACTCATATGAGATCTATCCATGGGAGGCTTTGAAAGAGGCGTAACGATCATAATTTTAAGATGTTACCCTGTTCTAAGCCGCTTTAGAAGCATTCTCTTGAAAAAATAAAGCTTGGGAAATAAGCGCTTTCACCATATCAGGGTTAAAAGGTTTGGTCACTAAAAAAGTTGGTTCTGGACGCTCGCCAGTGAGAAGCCTTTCGGGAAAAGCGGTGATGAAAATCACCGGTATACGGTCATTTTTCAAAATCTCGTTGACCGCATCAATCCCTGAACTGTTATCGGCTAATTGAATATCAGCCAAAATCAACCGTGGTTTTTTCTTATGATACATGATGACAGCTTCATCACGCGTGCGCGCTATTCCTACAACATGATGACCTAGGCTTTCTACCATTTGCTCAATATCAAGTGCAATAAGAGGTTCATCTTCAATAATCATGACTTCAGTGGCAATTTGTTGAGAAATATCAATGGATGCTTGGTTGAGAAGCTTGCGAAATTCTTTCGTATCCAGATTCATGATTTCGCTGGCGTCTTGTTCATGAAACCCTTCAACAGCAATGAGCAAAAATGCTTGGCGTGCACGGGGTGTGAGATAGGATAATTTGGCACTGGTTTTTTGTTCAAGACCAAATTGGGGCAGGGGTTCAGGGATGTTCGGTGTGGTTTGGTCAAAAAGATGGCAAAAAAGCCAATAGGTACCAATTCGGTCAGTGGAGGCTTTGGGAAAAATGGAGATGTCGGCAATGAGTGCTTCCAACATCGCTGAAACATAGGCATCGCCAGAGGATTGGCTACCGGTGACAGAGCGGGCAAAACGCCGAAGATAGGGAAGATGCGGGGCAATGCGCGTTGATAATGACATAATTTATAACTCCTTTGACCTTTCAAGCATTTTGTTGGTTGAAATTCTCAACCGATAAAAAAGTTCCTTGATTTGTATGGAACTTTTTACCGGCAGCTATATTTACAACCATAAGGCGAAAAATTCTTCGCGGTGCTACCAGTAATATATGGATTAGGGGGATGAAAAATGAACGACCGTGATGAAAAAAATCTCACCACACAATTTAGAGTTGGAGATGATCTTCTCGGGGTCAATAGCGAAATAGCACGGAAGTTACGTCAATTTTACATGGAAATTCAAGAAGAAGCACTGCCACGGTGTTTGCTTGAGCTTTTAGAGAAGTTGGAGCGCGCAGAGCAATTTGGCTTAAACAATGTGGAAAAGGTTTGAATCCTTTATGTCAAAGTGCGCGAAAAACTTTAAACAAGAACTCCTTTCTGTGTTGCCGGCTTTACGAGCTTTTGCTGTTTCTTTAAGTGGCAAGCACGATAAAGCCGAAGATTTGGTCCAAGATACTGTTATGAAGGCATGGGCTAAGCAAGATAGTTTTGAGATGGGAACTAATCTTAAAGCTTGGCTTTTTACCATTTTGCGCAATGAATTTTATAGTCAAATGCGTAAAAAGGGAAGAGAAGTTCAAGATACCGACGGCGTGTTTACTCAAAATGTCGCTGTTCATCCTGCTCAATATGGATCGCTTGATTTACAAGATTTCAAAAAAGCCTTAAATTTGCTTTCTGCCGATCAAAGAGAAGCCATTATTCTCATTGGCGCATCGGGGTTTTCTTATGAAGATGCTGCGGCTATTTGTGGTTGTGCTGTTGGAACCATTAAAAGCCGTGTGAGCAGGGCGCGTAATCGATTACAAGAACTTCTTAAAGTCAATGGTGAGTCTGATTATGGTCCTGATTCTTACTCAGCTGGAAGTACATTGTGTTCATTTAACGGCTAAAAAAGCATAATAATTATGATCGATAGCCTTGTTTTTTTTATTCCCGTTATAGCTATTACAGTAAAGTCAGTATCTGAGGGAATTCAGAAGTTTGGCGTGTATCCTTAGGAACACAAGAAAAGCCTGTATAAAACTTTCTCACGGGCTTTAGGTTTTATGTTCCATAAGGTTGCCTTCCTTTGTGCTGAAAAATGACGACTTTCAAGTTCGCCAATGGACATTCTATGACAACAAAAACAAATTTGATGCCTCAAATGCCTTCTTCTGATGCAACGATATCACGCTGGCGGTGGGGTGCGATTGTTGTTTCTCTTGTTATGGCTCTTTTGGCATCGGTTTTTATTATGTTGCTTTCAAATGCCGTTGATCGAGAAGTCGCACAGTTGAATACAAGTTCAGAATTGCGCGAACAGGCTGATTTGGTCCTTATTAGCCTGATTGATATGGCTGTTGCTGACCGCAGCTATGCAAAAACGCGCAAGGCGGAAGATAAAATACGTTTTGAAAATGCAGAGCGGGAGTTGGGGAATATTCTCGACTATATCGCACTTATTGTTTATGCGCATCCGCAGTGGTATAAATGGTTTACGGCTTTTAAAGAAGAGGTTGAAGCACGAAAAGCCTTTATGAATGCCCATATGCGTGCTCTTGATGCGATTCCTGAACAACCTTCTCAACCTTCTCATGCGGACTCTTTGGAAGTATCAAAGATTCCTGTAGCACGTTTAGCTCAATTGATGACAAGCTTTATTAATGGGGATGATGTGGTGCGACAAAAACAGCGTGAGGGTATCGCATTGATGCGGGCGGCTTTGACATTGGCGGCTATTGTTTCCGTTGTGAGTACCTTTATTTCTGCCTATTTTGTTATTAATCGTTTTCATCGTGATATGCGCTCTTTAAAATTGTATCAATTGCTGCTTCATAGTGAAAATATCGCTCTGGAAGCCCGCGTGAAAGAACGAACACAAGAATTAGAAAGAGCACGTAATCACGCTGAAAAAGAACGCCAACGGGTTGAAATATTGTTGCAGGATGCAAGCCATCGCATTGGCAATTCTCTTGGGACGGTGTCTTCTTTGTTGGGGCTCCAGTTAAACCGGAGCAAAAATGAAGAGGTCCGTGCTGTTCTAGGGGCTGCACGTGATCGTATTCAGACAATTTCTACAGCACATCGTCGTTTGCGCTTAAGTGATGATATGGAAACGACACTATTGGCAGAGTTTCTCAGCTCTGTTGTGCATGATGTCGAATTGGCAGTCCCTTTTGAATTGCGTGAAAACATCACCATTCACACCAACTTTAAAGATTGTCGCCTGTCTTCAAGAGATGCGACAACACTTGGAATTATCCTTGGTGAACTGCTGACAAATTCCTTAAAACATGCCTTTCCTGATCAACGGTCTGGTCATATTTATATCTCCTTTGGTCCCCAGAAAGATGGACAATTGATGCTCATTGTAGAAGATGATGGCGTGGGAATGAAAAGCCAAACTTTAAAACAAAAAACAGGACTTGGTCGTGTGGTCGTGGAACAGCTCTGTATGCAATTTGGTGAAAAACCTCTGTTTGAAACTTCTGCTTTAGGAGGCACAAAGATTGTCATTCCTTTGCCAAAACTTAGCATGAATAGTTCAAAAAAAAGCTCTGACTGATTTTTTAAAAGGGTAAATTTTCTCTTTTCTCGTGGTAAGCTGCCTTTCATTCATCGTGAATGTATGGGGAGGGCATCTTTTCACAAGAAGAAGGAAAAATACGGCTTCAGTAGCGCGAACACAGCACCATTCATATCAGATTGTCAATTGCCTTCAAGAGAAACAACTTTGCTTCTTTATCTTTTGGTGTAATGTTTGATTTTCTCTCTTGTTGTTTTTTTTCTTTGTTGACTCCGATGATCGGCTTTCAAAGTTCTCCTTGTCTGAGAGCTTTGAAGTGCTTAAGTTAGCCTTTAAATTTATTTTGAATAAGTGCTTCTTTAAGCCAATAATACTTATATTCGTAAGCTCTATTGCTTTGCAAAGAGAGAGTTTTTTCAAGTTTTGTTATTTTTTGTAAGGCATGTGAAACTTTAAATATGGGGTGTTTTTGTAA
>NZ_JBHIOZ010000063.1:5065-8003 GCF_042195805.1 Bartonella sp. AP57NXGY
TGCAAAGAGAGAGTTTTTTCAAGTTTTGTTATTTTTTGTAAGGCATGTGAAACTTTAAATATGGGGTGTTTTTGTAAAAGTGTGTAACAAATATTCTCAAGGATAACTTGCTTAGAAAGTTCATGAAACACTGTCCTTTAGGGCTATGCACAACAAGCATTCAATAGGTGGAATCTATTCAAAAAAAAGTCGGGTTGTTTATAGAATGATATGGATTTTAGAATCTTCATCCTTTAGCGGGCACCTCTTTGATTTGAGATTTTATTGCATGGCAAATAAGGACGGGCTATCGTTTTGATAAAATAAACAAGAAGAGTTAGCCTTTTGGGGTTTCATATTTTTCACTTTTCTATTGTGCGTAAACCTGAAAAGGGGAGGGTGTTTTATTTTTAATCATTGTGATGCGACCTTGGGTGGTGGCATCTTTCGGCGTATTCTTTAATAGATATTTAAAATGCGGAAATCTCTTTGAGAAAAGTAAGCGCTCAAGCATATTTTTTAGATGTTTTGAGTCGTAAAAATGCAGATGCTTTCATGCTTTAAGTTTCTTCGGAGGGTGCTATTGGGCTGTTGATCAAGGCATCAATGTTGTTTTTTTCTTGTAGGAATGTTTGTAGGTCTTGATTGGTTAAGGCTTTGCTATCCGGTATACGAATGCGCATGGGATCAACCTTGACGCCATTGACAATGATTTCAAAATGACAATGGGGTCCGGTTGCCATTCCTGTTGATCCAACATACCCAATAATTTGTCCTTGTCGTACTTTCACGCCTGGTTTGATGTCTGGTGCATAACGACTTTGGTGTGAATAACTGCTGACATATCCATTGGCATGTTGAATTTCCGTATGATTTCCATAGCCACCTGTTACACCTACTTTTGTGACAATACCATCTCCTACAGCAATAATGGGTGATCCTTTAGGAGCAACCCAATCAACACCCGTATGCATGCGAATATAGCCTAAAATAGGATGTTTGCGTGGACCAAAGGGAGAGCCAAAAATGCCATTTGGTGTGGGTTTGCGCAACAAGAAAGGCTTTGAACTTTTCCCTTCAGAATCATAATAATCAACGCTTCCATCTTTTAATTGATAACGGTAATATTTATAAGTTGTATTCCCAAAAGTTGCACTAATATAACGAATTTCTGGATCAGCGTTCTTGGATGATTCCTTTGCTTTCAAATTCTTTTTGCCGTTTTTGTTTTCTTTATCGCTTTGTGGTACAGCATAAAATATTTCGATCTGATCATTGGGTGTTATCGGACTTTTCATGTCAATATTGGTGGCTAGCAGACGAATAAGACGATGAGAGAGAGATTGTGATATATTATGGCTTAGCAAAGCACTATAGAGTGCATCATAAGCCGTTGGTAATTGCGCGCTATTGATATAAGAATGTGGAATACCATTTTGAAAAGCCGTTTTAAGTGCTTTAGACATTTTAGGCTCTGTGCTTTCAATGAATTGGCCTTTATCATTCAGGGCAATGGTGAGAATATGATGCATTCCTTGATAGATACTTGCGCGTACGAGATGGTCTTCTTCACCAGCTTGTGTCACGATACCAATGCGTAAAAGGCTTCCCTCTTTAAGGGAATCGGAAAGGCTTATTTTTTCTAGCGTTTTTACAACCTGGTCAATTTGCTTTTTTGTATAACTGGTTTTTTTGAAAGCATCGGCTATCGTTTGTTTTTTACGAATAGGAATAATATCTTCAACATAGTTTTTCGTCAGATCGATACGGTGACTTTGAGGAGAAACGGTTACATTTTCTTGAACGATTCGAACTTCAGGGGATTCTGTGCCTTGGGAAGGGGAGGATACATCTTCTAATTTTAAAGGATCAATCAATGTGAGAACTGAAAGAAGTTCGGAGCTCTTTTCTAAAGTAAATCCAGCTTTTTGTACTTCTTGTTGTGCCTCTTCATCTGTCAATGTGTCGCTGTCATCAAAATCGAATTGATTTACCTTAAAATCATAGCTGCGTAAGGTGAGTTTTGTTTCAACCTTTGCTCCATAAATCTGCCCAGAATCTTCTTGTGGTGCGATATTTTGATTTTTCGTATCACTAGCAAGAATGCTTAAAGAATCAAATTTTGGATAGCTATATTTCTGGGGGCGATTTTCGGCTAAAGCCATACGAATCCATTCAAAATGTTGTGTTTGAATGACTTTTTCATCGCCTTTTTTTTGTAGAATCGATAATTCAAATTGACGTTTTCTGTCAAAGCTTTGCCTTGCATGGGTGGGAGAAATACGATCACCTTTATAGCCATTGGCCTCAGGGTCTTGTGATTCTGATAGGTTTTCTTGCGTAAACCATTGTGGCGGTGTTACCAATCGCTGTTGTTCATCAAGAGCCGTAAAAAGTGCAATCCCCATAAGAATGCAGGAAGTGATTCCTGTCAGAATGGTTCCCGTAAGCCAACGAGCAGAGACCTGTCGGCGCGCAGGCCGCAAGCGCTTGACGACAAGAGCAGGGTCTTGTCCAGGATCGTTTTTTTGTTGTTCGTTATCCCACATAGATTTATAAGAGTACTTTTCAATATTAAATAAAGAAAGCTAGATAGATAGCTTAGCATGCTTCTACAGGAATTTGATTCTTTTTACAAATTACAGATCATGCGATTCTCTTTATACAGCAATGTCTTTATAAATCGTATCTGCGCAGAAAATTTTCTCTATTAAAGTAGCATAAAACAAGCGTTATTGTGATTAACTCATTCCTAGGCAACTTCCTATTTTTATGCATTGCAATGGGGTGCTATATTTTACTTTAAAGGCGCCATGCTCTCTTTGAACTCCTTGCTGTTTTCATGTTTTATTTTTATGAAGGCAGATTTTTCCAATAATGTTTTGAAATAGGATTTTTTGTTCAATATTTTATTGGTAAAGTTTGGGTTATTTTATTTAAAAAAAAATAAAAAATGATA
>NZ_JBHIOZ010000064.1:0-1547 GCF_042195805.1 Bartonella sp. AP57NXGY
CTTAGAAGCCTTATCACGCTCGTCTTTTGGTTATTATCAACCGTCACAATCCCTTCAAGCACACCCCCCGTATCCGATAAATACTCACTTACCCGTTGCATCATAAAACGAGCGCTATTATTAACCGTGTTAGGGTGCTGTCCCTCTGACCAATTAATTAAAGCATCAGCACCACCATTCTCAGATGCCGTTAAAGACCAATCATAAATCGTGGACATCTAAACCTCACGTCTTGATTCCAAACACAACACTCATATTAATCGGGCGCGTCTCACTTATACCTGAACTTGCCAATGCAACATCACGCATGTGAAGGTGGGAATGGGGAAAGGCGAGCTTATGGTGCACGCGTATATCCTCTGCTCTCACGCCCAAACGTTCAGCAAGCTTCAATCTTTGCTGGTCATTCAACACATATCCCCAGATGATCGTCATATCACCATGCCAACTCTCTTCCTGATTTTCATCATTCAAAATCGTAAAGGATTGACCCCCATGGTCATGCTTTCTCATTGCGTCATTTTGTAAAGTGCCAAGATAACGAAAGCGGTCTATCTCGCGGTCATCATCAACACCTCGTAAAAAAACACCACGCAAATCGGGAACATTAAACTTCGTCCAACTATCAGCGCCTCCCCACCTGATCCCTATCGCTTCATAAAGAGCAGGATAATCACTACGCAAATAAGCCTTCCCATCACATGGTAACCAGCCATCTGGCAAAACTTGCATCCCAAAAATCCCTATCGTCCCTAGTGGATAAACAGGGATAACCGGCTCTTGCGATAAAGAGAGAGGCGTAGGATTTAAAACTTGCCAAGCATGATCCCTATAAACCAAGCTATAAATGCACCCCCTTTGAAGCTCGCCTCCCGATAAAACACGGAGACCTAATTCCGTCGCCTTGTAAACAGGTTTAGCCACCAAATCATTCAAGGCAATTGCGGTTTCCCCAACATTCTTGCCCTTCGCTTTAAAATAAATTGATATCCCATTCTTATACTCTAAAAATTGCGATTGGCTTTGAAGTCTTATCAACGTCGTCTGGTGTTCAGCATCAACCGTAAAAGTGCTTTCAATCACACCACTCGTATCCGATAAATACTCACGCACACGTTGCATCATCACACGAGCACTATTATTCAGACTACTAGGACGTTGTCCTTTTGACCAATCAATCAAATCATCACAATAGGCATTCAAGGAGGCATTTAAAGACCAATCATAGATCGTCGACATCTTACACCTCATGTCTTAATCGCAAACAGAACACTCACATTAACTGGACGCGTCTCGCCTTCACCAGTGCTCTCCAAAACAACCTCTTGGTTCTCATCAAGAGTATGAGAACTTACAATGTAGCCCCCTAAATTCTCACGCTCTATGCCCATAAAATTCGCTAGAGAGCTCCCCCCAAACAAGCCTAGACGATAGCCCAACACATCCGTCGTATTCCCATCCCAAAAGTTTTCGTTGCTGGTAAAATGAGACATCGAAAGGCTCTGTCCTTGATGTTGATGCGACTCAATTAAATCTGTTTGCACACT
>NZ_JBHIOZ010000064.1:1647-7847 GCF_042195805.1 Bartonella sp. AP57NXGY
GCAAAAGAACGCCCCTCATCAATATTGCGCCCTCCATCAAGCCCCCGTAAAAACATCCCTCGAAAATCGGGAACATTAAATGTCGTGGCGCCATCACCCTCTCCCCAAACCGTTCCTATCGTCTCAAATAAATCACCATAATCACGACGCAAATAAGCCTTCCCATCGCAAATTAACCAATCCTTTGGAATCCCGCGCATTCCAAACGTTCCTATAAAACCCGTGGGATAAAGATTGCTTTCTTCTTCTTCTAAAGGGAGTGGGGTAGGATTAACAAGATGCCAATGATCTCCATTATAAAACAATGTATAAATGCACCCTTGTTGGATTTCCCCCCCTGATAAAAGCGATAAACCCGTTTCTGTTGCTTTATAAACCGGCTTGCCATCTAAAGCATTTAAGACAATCGTGGTCGCTCCAACATTCTTACCCATAGCCATAAAGCGCAAAACGATACCATTCTTATACTCTAAAAACTGTGAAGTGCTTGCAAGTCTTATCACACTCGTTTGTTGGACATGATCATTTGTAACAATGCCTTCAAGCTCTCCACCCGTGTCTGACAAGTATTCCTTTACGCGCTGCATCATCACACGGGCGCTTGTGTTCACACTGCTAGGATGCTGTCCTTCGGACCAATCAATCAAATTATCCACGCGCGTATTATCCGACGCTCTAAGCGACCAATCATAAATCGTTGACATTTCTCGTGAATCCTAGCTTCTGTAAAATGGTCCGTAAAATGCCCGCATGAATTGCGTCATCAAAGGATTATCATCATCATCACTCTCTTCTTCTTCCGAAGCCTCTTCTTGTGATGCTAATAATGCCCTTAAAACCTCTAACAAGTTGTCTCTATTTCTAATGCCACCATGCGCTGTAGGACTTGCTCTATGAGGCTGCCCCCCATACATCTGTAATACACGGTTGACAAAATCACTTGCACGCATAGCGTTGTTTCCACCATTCAAGCCAACCGCATTGCTCCCAACAATTTGCGCCGCATTGGCATGGGGATTTTGAAGAAGCCGCGCGGCTCCTCCTGCACCTTGTTGATGTGCTAAATACAATTCTGCTTCACTAGGCGCTCTTCCCAATAGACGGCTTAAATGATTGCGATTATCAAGCGTCAACCGCCCCATGGCATCTGCCGCTTGCATGGGATCAAAACGATCCTGCAAACCATATTGCTTGGCGGTGCTGTCTATAAATTGATACAACCCACCCGCAGAAGAACGGGGATTTCTTGCATTCGGATTGCCTCCACTTTCAACTTGCGCAACACGGTACAAATAACTCTCTGGCAAACCATAACGCGCTGCTGCTTGACGGATCGCTTGATTAACAGAAGGACTATAACTGGTCATAGTTTTATACATCCTCTTCTACCTTGGTGTACTCAGCATATTAAATTGACCAGCCAATGCTTTTCCTCCTCCTCCAAGCAAAGCAGCAGAAAGCTTTTTCACCCATTCTTTTGTAGCGTATCCCTTTTCTTGCGCTTTAATCATATCTTGAATGAGCTTTGCAATTTGATCATTCTTAATCTGTGTCCCCCCTGTTAACAATTTGACAACATCCTTTTCAATCCGTTGACGCTCTCTAAACGCCGCCTCTTTGAAAGGAATCCAAGAAGCCTTCACCGCCGCTTTTCCTGCTTGCATAGCTGCATCAAATTTACCCGTTGGCATACTGACATTATGCGTAAAAGATATCTCTTTATTCGCTATACGATTTGGTATTCTGTTATAAAGATCTGCATAATTAGCTTCTCTATCAACAACCTTCTTAACAGCAGAAGCTTTATCTGCTCCATAAATCTTTGCAAATCGTTCATACAGATCATTCGTACCAAAAATCTCCTTTGCCTTGGAAACTTGATCTCCTGCTTGCCCCATACCTTGTAAAAGTTTTGCTCTTGATCCCTTTTTAAAGTATTCTTGTTCTCCCTCTGGTAATTCATCAAAAGTTTTACTGAATTTATCCTTATTAACTGACTTTCTAAGAATTTTGGAACCTTCATCCATAGCATCTACATCTGAACTATATTGATGATATAATGCCCGTCCCTTCTTATATTCAGATGATATATCATCCATAAGCTCTAATAACTTTTTCTGAATGCCTACTAAACTGCGAACTTGGCTATTATCTCCTTGTCTCCTTTCGGTCCTTATCATTAAATCGACAACCTCCTTAGTCTTATGAAGAGCCCCCATGTTTGGTTTCTCCTTAAGGAGACTAAATTTTTGAGAAGAAAACGGACTAACGTTGTTGCCATCCGTAATAAACCGCTTTAGTCCTTCATCATAAGCTTGTTTGAAGTATGGACGCTTCATTAAATCATTAAGAGCACCATAATATTTTTCTCCTATCGGCGTTTTCTTGGCTATTTCGTAAAGAGTATGTGATTCTGCTTCTCTACTCGCGATAAGATCATCTTTTAAACCTGTGACATTTTGACGAGGAACAAAGTGTTCATCAGCGGCTTGATGAATACGCTCCCCTCCTCCCAACGCTCTCTGCCCAGCTCTTTTAGTCAAATCAAGATAAGCTCCTTGGTTTCTTTTCGCGATATCAAAAACAAGATCCTGTAAAAAAGGACTATGATCAGCTACGTAATCGGTAGGAACTGCATTCTTAAAAGAGTTTCCTAGCTCTTCAGAAGCCTCCTTACCTAAATGTTTACTGATTTCTCTTAATGTGTCTGTTGCAACACCTTGCTTATGAGAAGGAGAAAGAAGTCTTCGTATTCCACCGACAGTAGAACCAGCCAAATGACCTAAAGCACTGCCAACCATTGTCCCTGCTGCTCCTAATCCTCCACCAACTGCTGCACTTTGAAGTGTGTGACCTAACCCTACACCTTCACCTGCTCCATGTAATGCACCAGATGCCGCTCCTACTTTAAGCAAATGAGGAAGTGTTGTGTTTTTTGTGATGCCTAAAAACGGACTTGCTTTCTCACCTACATATTTCACTCCTGCGCCTACCCGTTTCCCTACCGTGCCTACCGGCGTTGGAACGGCTTTCAAAAATGCTTGACTTAATTTTGAAGTAGCAGGAGGCGCTATCCGCCCTGCTAGTCCTGCAACCGCTCCTGTTCCTAACGTCGCAAGTGAAGGTAAAGCAGCCCCTACAACATTTCCTAACAAAGACGTCCAATAATGCGTATCACTCATCCTACGTTGATAATCACGTATTCTATTGGCTTCTTTCTCATACTTCTCTTCGTATTTTTTATCACCAGATAACCAATATCTGTACAGCCCCTTTCTAAAAGCATTTAGTGCACTCTCATTCTCATCATCACGTCCCGCCGCTACAATCCCCGCAACTTCATCATCTAAATTAAAACTCAAACCATGCTTTAAAGAATTCCAAAAGGCTTCACTTTGTGTAATCTCTGGAGAGAGTAGAGTATTCTCATAAGAAGGATTGGCATATTCTAAAACAGAACCTAAATTGATAAAATTCGGTCCAAGTTCTGATGAGCGTTCTCGATTAGCCGCATATTCTGAAGCAGAACCTAAATTGATAAAATTTGGACCAAGTTCTGATATTTTTTTACCTTGATTGTTCGTAGCACCTAATGCACGATCAACTACAAGAGAATTCTTATTGTTAATCATTTAGCCCTCTTGTAAACTTGACCATTGTAAATAAACTCAACCCCAATAGGCATTTTATTAGCTTGTTCTGTGCTGCTTACAGTTGTAAAATTTGCAACATTCCCTTGTGAGACCGCCTGATTGGTCGAATTTTGGCTATTTCTTGCCATAACGGCATTTCTCATATTATTTTCTGTAGACTCAATATGACCTAATACAATACCTTGTACTTCAGGGTTCAGTCTTGATAAAACATCTTTTATTGTTGACAAACGCCGTTTAAGCTCTCGTGTAGACATACGTAAATTTAATTTCCCAAGAGACTCTTTTAACATTTCAATGTCTTTATCGCTAACATTTCCAAGTCCTAGCGCCCCTCTTTGCGATAACATTTTCATTTGATCTATACGGTCAAGCCCTATACGAGATTGTATTGATTCCAAAATCTGTCGTACATCCGATTGTTCGGACGTTGAGAACGCGTAGCTAGCAGCTAAAGCTATATTACCTGTCGCCTTATTCTTAAAATTCTCAAGGTATTCCTGTACATAATCAATATCTTCTAGCAAAACCTTTGCATACAAGTTTTTATGTTGACGTAAAGCAGATTCTCGTTCTTTGTCCAGATACGCCTTCCCACCAGGGTGATAAACCACTCTCTTTCCCGTTGGTGATGTTGGGTCATCAATTAACGAACTCCCATCATTGTAATGTTTTATGCTATCTGTAGCACCTGTTAACAATGCACTAAGCATTTGAGGATTCCTTGCCATGACAGCAGCTTCTTCATCACTGTAGCCTTTGGACTTTAGATACTCGACAGTCTGATTAACCTGTCCTCTTTGTTTATCTCCTTCATTAAGATGCTTCACACCACTTGCAAGCGCATCCCATCCAGAACCATCTGTAGGTGCTGCCGCCATACCTGCAAAAAGATCTTTGAGCTTCTGATACGCATCTGATTGAAAAAACTTATAAGTATTGGACTGTAAAAATTTCTCTGCATCTGTCAGTTCAGGAGTCGGTGTTGGGGAAGCGGGTGCTAATGGTTGCGTTTGTTCATTAACATGAGGTTTTAGTTCTTGTGGAGTACTCTCTAGTGCATTTGGCATGGGTGGATGTTGATCAAATCCAAGAGGCATTTCCGCTTTAGGAGCCGTATAGGGCATAAATGGTCCATATGGATTCAGACTATTCTGTAAATAGGGGTTGGATGGGGCTTGTGCTTTCTCTGGTGTCATCATACTTTCAATACCTGACATTCCAGTCATAAATAGAGAGGTTTTGGGGTACTTTGTTATGAAATTCCCCACGGGGTTCTTTGTTATTAATTGTCCCAATCTATTCGCCCCTGTAACCGCTTTAGGAGCAAGATACCTAAAAACATGAGGCGCAGCTCTTGCTGCCATAAAAGCTGCCCCAGCTAATGGAAATAATATTGGAAATGCCATCACACTCTCCTACAAAACTATTCTTTAATTATTCTCCAGAGCTTTCTTTTGATTCATGTAATCTAAAAAAAACTTGGATGCTCCTCCTGCCAACGCTGCTCCCATTGGACCACCTGCCATGTAACCAAAAGCCATCGGTGCTGCTTGAAGTGCTAAAGAACCTATAGTCCCTACATTTTTCCACGGATTATTGCCCTCTATCTTAGAGATTGTATGATTATTCGTTGTCGTACCGTAATTTCTTGCAAAGCCATGACCGGCGTTCATAAGCATATTCAACCTATTCCAGCCGCTATTGTCTTGTTCCAGCCAACGTTCTCTATTGGCATCAACAAGGCGTTGATTGTAGTCATTAAGAACAGATGACCCCTGCAACATATTCGAATAGGCATTATTATAAGAGGGGAATAAGTTGCCTATCATGCCTAAGCGATACTTATTAAAATCACCAAGTAAGGCATTAGCATGTAACATATCCTGCTTATTCTGACGGTAATGATTAATCCTAGCACTTTTAGACAATGCATCAAGTTCACGCGCCAACACTTTTGTATGTGCACCAGATCCATAACCACCAGCACCTACAAAAGAGCTGTTAATCGTATCTCTCACATCATCCATAGATTTTTTAAGTACATCTTCAAAATCCTGATCATAGCCCCCTTTATAACTAGAAGCCAATTCACCAATATTTCTTTCTGCATGCATGGGAGTATTCATCAAATGATTCATATAATTTTGATATTGATGAGGAATAGCTCCAAGACCTCCGATTGCTTGGTAAGTTGGAGCACTTAAAGGTGCAACACGAGGTCCCCCATAAACATTACCACCCATCCCTGTGTCATACATGTTATACGCATCTGCACCCCCACGCTTAAAGACATTCTGCATCCAAGTAGGAGGGGCGCTTGTCTGCACCTGCTTCTGTTCTGTCGTTGCTGGTCTACTGCTCCCCATGTCACAATTCCTTCCTATAATAAAGCATAGCTATGCCATAGCCTTGCTTGGTTAGTGCACGCTTCCAACCTAAACGACCCAAGATCTCCATTTCAGAAGCACCATTCTCACGCGCCCAATCCTCTACAAATGTCAAATTATCAACTTGATCAAGAACGCCCTTGCCACTACATTCACA
>NZ_JBHIOZ010000065.1:0-1215 GCF_042195805.1 Bartonella sp. AP57NXGY
GTGAACCAGATGCAGGTGGAGAAACTGGATTAGATTCAGCAATAGCGGGAACAACAGGTGCAAGAGAGGAAAGAGGATTGGGGATCTCAAGTACAAAAACATCAGATACATTAGGTGTGGTCGTAAGATGGGAATCCCTATCAGGAGAATCTACAGGAGAAGAAAGACTTGGCTCCTGAGACTTTTGCTGAGAGTTAGAATCAATAGAACCATCCTCACCTCCAGTAATATTAGGATGAATTTTAGAAAAAGAAGGAATATCATCAGAAGAAGGGGGGACAACCAAATCAAGAACAGGAAAAACTTTAGTGGAATCAACAAATTGACTTTCAAGTCGGAAATCCCAAAATGTTCCAGAGTTTTTAAGCACTCTTTGATTGGAATCTGCCGCCCCTAAAGCAGAGCCTGGACCATAACTCTTAAGATGATACTGATAGGGGGAGGCTTCAAGTGTGACATACCCCCCCTTTAACTGAAAAGAATCTTCCATGGCTTTTCCATAAACCTGAATAATGGAAATCCCCTGATTATTACCACCATCTCCCGTCAATGCCCCTGGACTTCCAGGAATCTTATAAACATGAACTGTTGTTTTTCCTTCAAGATCACCATTGATTAAAAGCCGGTCAGTTTTTTGCTCTTGCAGAGTTCCGCCTTTATCCAAATATGCATTAAGATAAAGATTCACATCACCGTGCGCTTTATAGACAGTCCCAAATCCTTTTCCAATGAGAAGTGTCTGATAACCTTTTGTTTTTTTAGATTTTAATTCTTCAAAAACAAGAGAACTATCCGTAAGATTAACCGATGAAATAGAAGAATAATCTTTTAACCTAGAACCAGAAGCATCAGAATTTTGCAATTTGTCATATTTTGGTCGCGATAAAATCCACTTTGAACCATTTTTTAAATCTATCTTAGCTGTAGAACTTTCATCAACATGTGCGCCTCCTACAAGGGTAGAAGCATCAGCCTCAATCTTTACATTAGAACGCTCAACAGCTTTCAGGAGTGAATCTCCAGAAATTTTTGAATTTTGTAAGAGTTTAACAGAACTTTCGAATTCTCGACTATAAATAGCCGTACTTTCTGGAGCCATAAAAGTTGTCTTTGTCAAATGGACAGTCCCTTTTCCAGGTATAATTGTTTTTTTATCATTTAAGACAGCTTCCCAAAAAAAGTGCATGCCATTAAATCCATTCCCTCTCACAAAAA
>NZ_JBHIOZ010000065.1:1315-7709 GCF_042195805.1 Bartonella sp. AP57NXGY
AATTTTTCCTCCTTTCATATAAATTTTTGCACCATTATGACTCAAAAGACCTATCGCATCAGAAGATGTCTTAATCTCTGTCTTGGTCAAAGAAACAAACGACCCTTTACCCCCAACACTGATCCCCATTCTGGTTGCTTTAATCACCCCATTCTGCATCTCAAAAGCTCCCTCATCATTAATATCGGCCCCTATCGACACGTTATTTAACATGGAATCAAATAGAGCAACGCCTCCCCCATTTGAGGACTTTACAGCTGTTGTCCAAGCGTTTGTTTCTGAATGTCCATGTGCATTCGAAACACCGTTAATGATTATAGCCTCTCCCTCAATGACTGTATTTTTCCCTGATGCCTCTATGGCAGCATCAGAACTTTCACCCGTAAGTTGATAAGTTTTCTTGGCAATTTCATGCGTTTTACCATCATTACAGCGATAAAATGAGGCACTTTCGTTACATGAATATGGCTTCTTCTCAGAAGAAATCTCACCTGCATCAGTATTGTATACAAAGAAAAAAATAACCGTTGTAAAATGATATAAAGAGAGATGATTTTTAAACATAATTTTCTACAAACTTTCTTCCCCTTCTCTAAAAACAAAAAACACGCGTTCTGTTTAATAACTTTGGTTGCGCGTGATAATTTAAAATACGTTTTGTGTTTTATATATCCGCCCTATGTTTTATGTAAAGCCAGAATCCCAAAATATCACAATTTAAAATTGTATTATTTATAAAAACGCGTAAAAATATAGATAGAAATAAAAATTCCACCCCAAAGCAGTGATTTCAAGAGAATTTAATAAAAATAAACTCAAAGAAGAAAAACAGCATAAGAAGCAAAAACTGCAAACCAGAAAGCCTTATCTCGTTTCTAAAAAGAAACAAACTTGCTCATGCAAAAAAAACATTTTTTTAAAAAACTTATTTAAAAAGTTGCAAACAAATAATAAAAAACCACAAGCTATGCTTGTGGTTTTTTAAACAACTTACCTCAAGATGATCATCCTAAAAACGATAGCGCAATCCACCAGAAAAACTGATTCCAGAAAAACCACCTTTACTCAACTTATGCTGATAAACCAAATCACCATGAAGCGCAAATTTTTGAGACAAGCGAGCATTAAGACCTAATCCAGCCTCTAGAGAAGAACCAAAAGCCCCTAACTGGAAAGAATCTTTAAAGCGCACAGACCTTTCTTTTCCAAAATCATGGGCAAAATGAATCTTTCCATAAAAAGAAACATCACGATCTTTTTCAGACGCAGTAAGAGTCTTTATCAAGCGACCACCCATACGCACCATCAATTGATCAAGTTTATCCATCTCAATATTAAAATTATCAATATCGCGGGCCTCATTAAATTGAAGATGCTGATAAACAACCTGAACCTGTGGATCAAAAACAACACCTTCATATCCTGTGGCAATTTTCTGACCACTCATCAAGGAAACACTTAAAGGGTTACCCTTCAATGTTGCCGTTTTACCCCGCGCAGTTGTCAGAACATCTCCCTTAAACAGACCATAAGATAACAAACCATCAACATAGAATCCTACATCATGCTGCATACTTCCATAAACTGTAGCAGTCCATTTATCAAATGTACTTTTTTGGCTTTGTGCAACATCTCGAGGTTGTAGAGAAAGCTTTCCATAAGACCCCATCACCCCAAAGGATATAACACTGTCAACATTTTCAACAGTTTGTAGCAAAACACCTGTCTCTAGTGCATAGTACCCTAGATCTCCCCCATAACCATATTCAAGCGCAGATAAATCTGAGGCATAACGATAACTTCCACCATAGCCACGCAAAAATGAAGCAGAATTTTCATGAATTTGCAACATTCCACTAAGATTAGTCCGTACTATCTCCAACTGCTTGTTTTGATTGCTGATATCTATCAAACCAGCGTGGAACAAACTATTCGGCAAAAGTAGATAAGTTGGCACCTGAGGAACAACAGATCTTACACCTCGTTGAGACGGAGAAACATTTTCAATTTCAGAAAGACTATCTGTAGAAGACGCTGGAACAACATCACCAGAAGATTCGGGAATAATATCCTCAACAGAAGCACGTGCAGGAGGTGTACGTTGAGAAACCATAGGAGTTTCTCTATAATCAGCAGTTTGAACATATTCATTTTCTAAACGAAAATTCCAAAATGCTCCTCCGTTCAAAGCAAATCTCTGTTTAACATGCTCCTCCCCTCTAGTAACACTTGGGCCATAAGAACGAAGAACATATTTATAAGGCGCGCCATTTAATGCAACATACTGCCCATTCAGTTGAAAAGAGTCATACGATGCATCTCCATAAACTTGAATAATTGAAACACTATGCGCTTTTTCGTTTTTTTCTTCTAAACCTCCCGCAACCCCTTGTATATGGACTATAGTTCTTCCCTTAACGTCACCATGAATGAGAAGCCGATCCGTTACTTGATGATCACTTGTATCACTAGGATTTAAACGTGCATTCAAATGAATCCAAGCATCACCAAAAGCCTGATAAACAATACCTGTTCCTTTTCCAATATAAAGCGTTTGATATGCATGATTAGTACTGGACTTTGGTTTTTCAAAAGTAATGGAACTATTAGAAAGGTGTACCGATGAAATAAACGAAACACCTCTATAATTAGGATCTTGTAATTTTTTCTGTCTTGGTTGCAATAAAGCCCACTGTGAATTATTTCCCAAGATAAGTTCGACTTTAGAACTGTTATCAACCTGAGTTTGACCGACAAGTGCAGAAGCATCAGCAACAACCTCTATAGAAGAGTTACGATCAGCCTTCAGCAACAAATCCCCAAAAAGCTTTGTTTCCTTTAAAAATATTTTAGATTTTCCAGATTGACTGCTATAAACAGCTATACTATCTGGAACGACAAAACGCGTCTTTTTCAAATCAACGCGCAATGATTTTCCCTCTGACGAACCTTCTGATGCTGCCACACCTTCAAAGTGTATACCATAAAATGCATTACCTTTCACTGTAATATTGGAATCTCCAATATTAATCTGAGGAGCTTTATCTCCCTGCAATAAAAGCCCATGAGCATCAGTAACATCAACAGAACCTTTCATAAACTGAACATAACCATCTTCAGATATATGAAAAGCTGCCTGACGACCTGCATCCAGCCCTTGATCATCCTTGCCGGTACTCCCCTTGCCGGTAATAGAGACACCCTCTAAAATAAGATATCCTTTTTCTTCTGCTTTAACCCCAACTCTCCCTAGGCTAATTTGCGTATTCGTTAAATCAACACCACTTTGAGATTTTCCTCCAGCAAAAGCCCCCACTTTGATTGCATCAATTGATCCACCAGACATTACAATGAATCCACCTTGAGCTTCCACCCCCACTAAAACCCCACTCAACGTGGAATCGCTCAGAAAGACGCCCGCTTCTTCTGATACCTTTACTCCATATTTCCAAAAATTGTTTTCCGAGTTATTCTTTTCATCCAAAATACCCTTAACAGTTATATTCTTGCCACGAATAATTGTACCTTCCTTAGACGCCTCCATGGCTCCATGAACACCATTAACATTTTTATCCATTAACGAATAAACTTTATTATTAATTTCGTGCGCTCCACCATCAGAACACTGATAAAATGCTGCATTCTGATCACATGAAGACTGCTTTTTTCCAGAGATAACCTGAGATTCAGCATTGCGTGCAAAAACACCAACATTGTGTGTCAAAAAAAGAAGTGCCGTTGTAAAAGTACATAAGGAGAAGCGATTTTTAAATAGATTGACCATAATTCCACCATAATCCCCCCTCTTCTTACTAAGATCTATACATAACGTATCAAAAAACTTAACCAAAAGAAAAATATTTAATACGTTTAGGTTTTAATATCGTGAGTTTATTAATATTTTTTGTGTTTTATGTAAATATGGAATAAAAAAATTACTCGAAAATACAATCTAAATCTGTCGCTTTTACAAAGAATTTGCAAAAATATAACTGAAGAACGACAGAAAAATCACCTTTAACGTTGTTAGTCAAAAACACCCTTAGTCAGTTGACATGCATTAAGAACACCTACTTTAACTGCCGTCTAATCACCGCCAAAACGGATATAATCAACATCCTTACGATAATATTATATTGAAACAGTGTACACTCTGTAAGCAGACAAAACATATGCCAAAATTGAGAAACAAGAGTTCACATATGCCTTTTAGGCAATCTTCATGGTAAGACAGTCTAATAAAAAGTAGGAACGTGTAAAAATCAGTTCCGATTTTACCTTTTCCTTTTAATTCAACTTTACAATATTCAAAAACATTCAGAGCCATATTTTAAAAAGTGAAGATGACACATGACTTCATCTTTTTATTTATGCATTTAAAGAAAACACACTTTCAAAAAACAATACGTCATTATGTTTCTCATTCACCAATTTTCTCAGATATCTCTCATTTTTTCCATCCCCATTTCACAACGACAGCGGATATAATATCAAGTTCATCGGATACAGCCCTCATTGTGCCTGAGTAGCATCTTTGTCTTTGCTAATTTCTAATATTGTAAATCCTCTCCTCTTAATATAATTCCCCAAATTATATTGACTCCTTTCTTAAATGATTATCCACCTGCCAATTTTACATATAATAGACAAAGGAATGCTTTTTATGGATTCATCATAAAATCCTTGAAAATATTTCAGCACCCTAAATTAAAAATATCTTTATAAATCAAAATATTATAAATAATATAATAATCACTCTGAAATACGCGTTTTGAAACAATAACGTACAAACTCTTCAGACTTTTCAAAAAAATGAAAGAAGTCCAACCTAAAAGCATATTAAAGATATGCAAAGTCATACTCTCGTAAAAATGCTATAACACAAGATGAATAGATAATGAGAAAAGCCACAAGTACAACTTGTGGCTTTTTGAAAGATTAATCAAAAACAGGAACAACACTAGAAATGATAACGCAATCCACCTGAAAAACTCGTTCCAGAAAAACCAGCCTTCGTTAGTTTGTGCTGATAAACCAAATCGCCGTAAAGCGCAAATTTTTGAGACAATTGGGCATTAAAACCTAATCCTGTTTCTAATGAAGAACCAAAAGCACCTAGCTGGAAAGCATCTTTAAAATGCACAAATTGTTTTCCTTCAAAACCATGAGCAAGATGAAGCTTGCCATAGAAAGAAACAACCTGAGCCTCATCAGTAGCAACCAGCCTCTTTGTTAAACGCCCTCCAACACGCCCTACCCACTGATGAAGCTTTCCTAAATCAATATCAAAGCCATCCACATCACGCACCTTATTAAATTGAAGATATTGATAAACAACCTGAACTTGCGGATCAAAAACAAAACCGTCTTCCCCCACCATAAACGTTTTACCAGCAGTCAATGAAGCACTTAAAGGGAAACCCTTTAATGTTGCCGTCTTGCCACGTGCAGTTGTTAGAACATCACCTTTAAACAAGCCGTAAGACACAAGACCATCAACGTAAAAACCTGCATCATGCTGCATACCACCATATGCCGTAACTGACCATTTATCAAATGTACTTTTTTGACTCTGCTCAACATTCAAAGGTTGCAAAGAAAATCTCTCGTAAGCCCCGATAACTCCAAAAGAAGTGGAACCATACATATTTTCGATTGCTTTCAGCAAAACACCTGCCTCTAGTGCATTATAATCAAACTCGCCGCCATAACCATATTCAAGCGTGGAAAGATTTGAAGTATAACGATGATTGCCGCCATAACCGCTCACAAAAAAGAGAGGATTTTCACGACTTTCTAATAAGCCCCCAGAAGTAATTCGCAAAGCTTCTAACCGCTTATTTTGATTGTTAACATTCATCAAACCAATATGACGTAAGGCATTAGGCAAAAGGAGATAAGTCGGAACCTGCGGAACAACAGCCTTAACGCCCGGCTTAGGACGAGGATGAGGCTCCGGAGCTGGTTCTGGAGAAGGTTCTGGTCCCGGAATTGGCTTAGGAGAAGGATCTGGTTTAGGTTGAACATCAGAATCTATAGACCTACTTTCAAGGCGAAAATCCCAAAATTCCCCGTTACCTTCAACTAATCTCTGATCCATACTTGCTTTTCCAAACTCAGATTCTGGACCATAACTATAAAGCTTATACTGATAAGGTAATTCGTTTAAGGCTACATAACCACCTTCCAACTGAAAAGAATCTTGCTTTGCTTGTCCAGAAACCTGAATGACTGAAATACCTTCAGCATTCCCCCCCTTTCCCGTATATCCTCCTGGACTTCCTGCAACTCCATGCACTTGGAGCTTTGTTTTTCCCGAAACATCACCATGAATTAAAACACGATCCGTCTTTTGATGATTAAGAGCACCACCACTATTCAGATATGTATTAAG
>NZ_JBHIOZ010000066.1:0-7695 GCF_042195805.1 Bartonella sp. AP57NXGY
TGCCGCCCATAGTGCAACTTTTTTTGCTTCTATTTTATTTTTTATTGTATTCTCTGCTGCTCCAATATAACCATTCGTCATCTTAATTGTGCTATTATTTCCTGCAAAAAGACCAACATCAAAATTTTGAATGATTGTTTTACCATTTAATTCGATTGCACTATCAGTTTCTGCAACGTTTACACCAACGGTCATTGTTTTATTTTCACTACCAGTTATTGTTAAATCTCCGCTAATGATTTTACTTCCACCGTCTGCATAAAACCCTTCATCGACATTTTGAATGGTTGTTTTGCCCATTAACCTAACTTCACTACCAGAGTCCGATGTCCATATACCAGTGCGTTCGTTGTCGGAGCCTTCAAGTGCTTCACCACCGATTATCGATAAGTTTTCGCTAATGATTTTACCACCGTTAACTGCTCCAAGGCCGTCCAAAGTATTGTTAATTATTGTATCACCATGCAATTGAATTGTGCTGTCATTGCCACTTACAAATACACCGCTTCCTTTTCCCTCTGTTGTTAGAGCAACATCTGTGGCATCAATATGCCCACCGTTGATTGCGAATAACGCTGTTTTGTTCGCGGCTACGGATCCTCCCGTCATTATGATCTTAGATCCTGAACCGTCTGCAAGGAGTCCTTCGCCATTAGATGATATAATGTTAGCATTGTTTTTTAAGATAATCGTACTGCTGGCTTCGGCGCTTCCTCCTACATCATGTCCACTAAATGATCCTCCTGAGACCGTTATTGTTGAGTGATCATTTGCAACTATACTGGCGGCTGCTTGAGTCACTGTTACATCTTTTAAAGTGACGGTACTTTTATCTGCTTTTATTCCAAAGTTCAGTAACGCATCGTCTTTATTATTCGATATCTTCACACCTTCTAGCTTGTTTTCACCGCTGTTACTGTTTAAAAAGCCGGCACCAACTAGAGAAGTTTTAATGGTCCCTCCAGTCATGTTTATTGCGCCATCATCGTTTGTTGTAAGTCCAATTTCACTATTACTAATCGTTGTTCCTTCAAGCAATTCAACTACACTGCCTTCGCCATTAGAAAATACACCAGACGATATATCTTCGTCACCTAGAGATACATCTGTAACATTTAGAGACACATTTGTGACCGTAATATGTCCACCATTTTCAGCAACCAATGCATTACCTTTCCCCGTGACGGTTCCTCCCGTCATGCTGATGGTGGAGTTTGAACTATTTGCATAGAGTCCAATGTTATCAGATGATGTAATGTTTGCATTGTTGGTTAAAGTGATGGCGCTGCCGTTTTGAGCAGATATTGTTGTATTTTGTGTATGAAATGATCCTCCTGAGGCTGTTATTGTCGAGTGATCATCTGCAACTAAGGCATTGGTTGCTTGCATGACGGTTACATCTTTTAAAGTGACGGTACTTTTATCTGCTTTTATTCCAAAGTTCAGTAACGCATCGTCTTTACTATTCGATATCTTTACACCTTCTAGCTTGTTTTCGCTGTTGTTACTGTTTAAGAAGCCAGCACCAACTAGAGAAGTTTTAATGGCTCCTCCAGTCATCTTGATTGCACCATCGTTTAGTGCTTGAAGCCCGAGTGCACTATTACTAATAGTTGTATTTCCAAGTAATTCAATTACACTGCCTTCACCAACAGAAAATACACCAGACGATATATAGTCGTCACTTGGAGCCACATCTGTGACAGTTAGAGCTACATCTGCAACAATAATATGTCCACCATTTTCAGCAACCAATGCATTACCTTTCCCCGTGACAGTTCCTCCCGTCATTGTGATGGTGGATTTTGAACCTTCTGCATAGAGTCCAACATTATCAGATGATGTAATGTTTGCATCATTGGTTAAAGTGATAGTGCTGCCGCTTTTAGCAGATATTGTTGTATTTTGTGCATGAAATGATCCTCCCGAGATTGTTATTGTCGAATCATTCTCTGCAAATATACCGGCGGCTGCTTGAGTCACTGTTACATCTTTTAAAGTAACGGTACTTTTATCTGCTTTTATCCCAAAGTTCAGTGGCGTATCGTCTTTATCACTCGATATTGTCACATTTTCTAGTTTGTTTTCATGACTGTTACTGTTTAAGAAGCCAGCACCAGCTGCAGAAGCTGTAATGGTTCCTCCAATCATCTTGATTGCGCCATCATTTTGGAATGCAAGCCCGATTGCACTACCACTAATTGTGGTCTTTCCAAGCAATTCAATTACACTATTTGCGCCATTAGAAAATACACCAAATGACTTATCGCTATCATTTGTTTTTAGGGTAACATCTGTAACAGTAATATGACCACCATCTTCAGCAACCAAAGCACTCGCTTTTCCCGTGACGTTTCCTTCTATCATTGTGATGGAGGAGTTTGAATCTTTAGCATATAATCCAACATCATCAGATGATGTAATTTTTGCACCGTTTGTTAAAGTGATGGCGCTGCCGTTTTGAGCAGATATTGTTGCATTTTGTGCATGAAATGATCCTCCCGAGATTGTTATTGTCGAATCATGATCTGCAAATATACCGGCGGCTGCTTGAGTCACTGTTACATCTTTTAAAGTGACGGTACCTTTATCTGCTTTTATTCCAAAGTTCAGTGGCGCATCGTCTTTACCACTCGATATTGTCACATTTTCTAGTTTGTTTTCACGGCTGTTACTGTTTAAGAAGCCAGCACCAGCTGCAGAAGCTGTAATGGTTCCCCCAGTCATCTTGATTACACCACCGTTTTGTGCTTGAAGCCCGATTGCACTATCACTAATCGTTGTCTTTCCAAGTAATTCAATCATGCTACCAAGGTCATCAGAAGCTACACCAAGTCCATCACCATTTGTTTTTAGGGTGACATCTGTAACAGTAATATGGCCACCGTATGTTGTCGTTACTGCTTCCTCTTTCGCTGTAATGCTCCCTCCTGTCATTTCGATGATGGACTTTGAACCTTCCGCATAGAGTCCAGCATCGTTATATGATGTAATTTTTGCACCGCCAGTTAAAGTGATGTTGCCGCCGTTTTGAGCAAATATTGCTGCTTTTTCTGCATCAAATGATCCTCCTAAGACTTTTACTGTGGAATCATATGCATCTATGGCAGTTTGTGCTTGCGTCACTGTTACATTATTTAAAGTGACATTACTGTTAGTTGCCTTGATTCCATTGATTAGTGGCGCATCATCTTTCCCACTTGATGTCACTACATCTTTCAGTTCGTTTTCTTTGCTCTTGCTATCTAAAAAGAATGCACCAACTTTGGACGCTGTAATGCTTCCCCCAGTCATTGCGATTGCGCCACTTTCTTGTGTTTTTAACCCGATTGTCGCATCATTGATCTTTGTATCAGATAATTCAATCACACTGTTTTCACCTTGAGACAATGCGCCGAATCCACTCTCAATTTTAGTACCCTTATTATATGCAGGGTTATCCCCTTCTGTAGTAGGTGCACTTGTGGTATCTTCCTTAGCTGTTAGAGTACCACCCGTGATTTTAATATGACCACCGTCGTTTGTATACAATGCTGCGTCTTTTCCAGTTACGCTTCCCCCAGTCATTTTTATGGTGGTATTTTCATCATCGGCATGGAGTCCGTTACCATTAGATGAGGTAATGTTAGTACCGCCATCTACAGTAATAGTGGTGCCGCCCATAGCATATACGCCATCCATTTTACCTTCGAATGATCCTCCGGATACTATAACTTGAGAAACGACATCCGCAAGTATACCAGTTTCTGCTTGCTTAACTGTTACATTTTCTAAAGTGATAAAACTTTCGTTGTTTATTTCTATTCCAAGGAGTGATGATGCTTCATTTTTATTATCTGATATCACTACATTTTGTAGTATATTTCTACTATTCTTACTATCATCAATATAAACACCAGTTTGAGAAGCTGTAATGTTCCCCCCAGTCAGGTTGATGTTAGCGCCGTCTTTTACAGAAATACCAAAACGAACATCAGAATCAGTGCCTTGAATATTTAAGCCATTTAATTCAAGCGCACTGTTAGCACCTTCAACTGTTACAACATATTTATCGCTACCTGTGTCTGTATTTGTGTTTTTATTTCCAGTTACAGTTACAGTACTACCGGTGATTTTTCCTTTGTTTTTTACATAAATAGTCTCGTACGTTTTTCCGGATATATCTTTTTCTTCGTTGGCAACGCCAAGAGTTTCAGCATGTGCAGTGAACTGGATGTTGAATAGTATGATAGCAGCCGCAGCTGTGCATGATAAAAGGGATGTTTTATACACCAGTATTCTCCTTATGAGAGCCCCCAAATATTCATTTCCCCGCAAACTTCATAAGAAGAAGTGAAAATGGATAGTTGTTATTAATTTCAGTAATTGTCTTTATTTGGTAAGATATTTTTGGTTTTTTGTCAAAATTAAAAAACAAATGATATTAAATTTGTATTAATTTATATTTAATACACAATGTGTTTGTGATTATTTATATTATATAATTAAATTTACTGTAAATCTATATTATAGAAATTATAAATATTATTATAATACTTACATAAGTTATATTATTTTTTTTATAAAGTAATAATAGTATTTTCTGTAATACTTCTGCATTTTTATAACTTGTCAAAGTAAGTGATGACGGTAATAATCAAACACTATTGCTAGCACTTTTGATTAGTTATACCTTATTTATCATAATATTCTAATATATTTGATCTTGATATCCAAAGGAGTTGGGTGCTCTAGTATAAGAATACATTTTTTCTCCTGTTGGGGATATTTTAATAGTATACGACTAAGTTTTTATAAGCTGTTGATGTATCGATGACATTTGAAAGAGCCAGAGCCCAAGCTTATAAATCTTAATCAATGAAGATGCTTCAAGTTGAAGGCTTGAAATCAACAGTGCTTTTATATCATCAAAGTGCACCTTCATTGAAGGATTATTGCTTTTATTATTTCGAATTTTTGACATATTTTTGACAATAAAATCTAAAAAAATTGTCTCTGATGAATTTTTTAATATAAAAAATATGTAACGTTTTTATGGTGATAGGTTTATGAGATATAAAGTTGAATTGGTAATCACCGTGATTGCTTTTACTCTCTCTGGTTGTTTTAATCTTGATGCTGAAAAAATAAAAAGAGACAAGAGTCCTTATCATGATGCATTCATGGATTGGTCGATGAAAGAAAAGTCTCTTACAAAAAATTATACTGCTATCATTATGGCTGATCCGCAACCGTGGCGTTTAAACTCTGGTGATGCCAATGGAATATCAAACAGAGAGCCATGGTTAAAGATAAATGAGCAGGTTGCTGGTGTGATAAAAGCGCACAAAGCTGCATTCCATATTGTCAATGGTGATCTGACGGAGTTTGGACAACAAAAAAACTATGATGATTATGAAAATGTTTATAAAACTCTTGGAGCACCTGTCTATGAGGGGCTAGGGAATCACGATTATGCCAATAATGTTGGTAATTGTACAAATCCTCAAGAATTCAGCTTTTACAAAGATGCTTGTGCTATAAGTGCAGTTTCAAGAATGGTATCGGAAATCAAAAAATACCGTAGTCAATTATCGCATTTCAATGCAGATGTTACTGAAAGCTTGGTTCCCATTTCGGGTGGAAATATTCGCTC
This sequence comes from Bartonella sp. AP57NXGY, assembly GCF_042195805.1. Classification (NCBI taxonomy): domain Bacteria; kingdom Pseudomonadati; phylum Pseudomonadota; class Alphaproteobacteria; order Hyphomicrobiales; family Bartonellaceae; genus Bartonella; species Bartonella sp. AP57NXGY. The sequence continues at coordinate 5,636 of NZ_JBHIOZ010000066.1, forward strand.
GATAAGGGGGAGTTTGAGTTATTCTTGGGATTATGGAGATGTTCACTATGTGCAGCTTCACAATTATCCAAGCTATACGGTTGGTTTGAAGGGGCAGTCTACAGAAGTGCAAATCAATAAATCTTTAGATTGGCTTAGGAACGATTTAGCTGCTGCTGATGCAAGAGGTAAAGTGACAATCATTAATTTTCATGATGCGCGTGCTGCTTCCATTGATGGTGAATCCTTTTTTATTCGTAAAAAGAATGCTAAAGATTTGTCGGTCTTTAAGTCAATTATTACCTCTCATAATGTTAAAGCAATCTTCGTGGGTCACACGCATTATCAGTCTTATTGCCGTGCGAAAAATGATAAGGTTTTTGGAAATATCCCTATCTATACAGCTGGTGCGCTTTTTAATGGAGATTATTACCTCATAGATGTGAAAGGCAAGACCATTCACGTTAAAGCCTATAATGGAGAAATAGGAAAACCGCTTTTAATTAAAGATCTTGGTGTTATAGGGAAAGACACCCAATTTTCGGCAAGTTGCAGTAAGTTATAATAGGATTTGTTTCTTTGTCTTAAAGCATGAGGGAAAAAACGTATTATATGTGCGGACTTGAAGAGCAGTAGGAGTGTCTAAATGTTATTTAGGAATAGAGTGAAAAATCAGACATATTTTTTTTCAAAGCTGCTAAGATTTCAGGTTATACGCTATAAGTGCAATGGTTTAATGTGAACTGAGCTTTAATACAAAGCAGAATAATGGTTTGTTATTCTATTTTTCTTTTTAGGCTTTCATCTTTGAAGAAAGGGGAGTTTGTCAAGGGTGTGTTCATAATTTGCTAGCACATGTTGTCCAGAATTATCAAGAAGGCTGTTTCTATTAGTTTGTTGCAGTATAATTATCAAGTTATGCCCTTTATTAGAGTTTATAATATCTACTCATGGGCAACTCTTTTCTTTTTCATAAGAAAAGCTTTTTATTTTGATTTTTTACTTATAATCTTCAAACAATTGATGTTTTGTGATGCTGTATAATTTCTCTTGATTAACCGTATGAACTTTTAGTTGTATTACAATTTTATCTTCTTCTTTTATACGTAAGTAAATCGTTACAATAATATGATACAAATATTGGAGTCTGTTTATAGCTGTTATGGTCTCATGCAATTATCCTTAGATGACTCTCACGTGTTTTGGCAGTTTTATCTTTGCTTTGAGAGAGGTGTAAAAAGGGGATTTTAAGAAGTTCCAGTTTAGAAAGAGCTTTTTTGCCCGTGAAAAGCTCTCTGATGCTGCCAAGGCTGGTATGGAACAAGCGGGCGAAGATCTGGCTAATTCGATTGTCGATGGCTTTATGTCGTCTATCTCACAATTGATGGATTTTTGTAAATCTTTGCCTAGCCGCATTAAGGGGTGGATTGGTTCCATTGATGTAAGAGAGTTTTTGCCAAGTTTTTTGGGGGGTAAAACAGCCATTCAGCCCATACCACAATTTGCGGGGGCTTCTCCTGTAAATTCATCTGCGAGAGAGCAAAGAGACAAAGACCGTTCCCCCATCACACACAATCAAAATGTCACAGTGCATGTTAATGGTGCCCGTGATCCTGTTGTCACTGGTCGTGCGGTCGCTCACGCCATTCAACGGGCACGCGCTAATGCGCTGCATGGCGGGACAGAATGAGGGGAGGGAGCTTATGAGAGATCCTTTGCTGATGTTAGGACCGCATCAATTTTATGTGGACTGGCTAAATTTCCAATCCTTTGAAGAAGAGTTTTCTGCCTCATGGGTTTGTATGGAGCGTTTTGGCAAGGCACCCAGTTTGCAATTTACTGGCTATGGCAATGATGCAAAGACCATTCATGGAGTTTGGTTTCCAGAAGAATTTGGTGACCGTGTAGCCATTGATGCCATCACTACAACTATCCGAAGAGCAAAGCCGGTCCAGATGCTTCATTGGATCAATGATACCACCTATAGTGTCCTTCTCCATGGACCCGTAGTAATCACCACGATCAATAAAGACCATGACTATATCAGTCGCTCTGGTCAATCCCAGCGCATCCGCTATTCC
>NZ_JBHIOZ010000067.1:0-3098 GCF_042195805.1 Bartonella sp. AP57NXGY
CAACACCTATGGGACCACGTGCATGCATTTTTCCTGTTGCGATACCAATTTCCATTCCAAAACCAAATTCACCTCCATCAGCAAATTGTGTAGATGCATTGTGTAATAAAATAGCTGAATCTAAATGATTAAAAAAATTCTTCACCACTTCCAAATCCTCAGCAATAATCGATTCCGTATGTCCTGATGAATAACGCTTGATATGAGCAATGGCTCCCTCAACACCCTCAACCGTTTTAACAGAAAGAATAGCATCAAGATATTCATGCGACCAATCTTCTTCAGAAGCTAATTTGACATCTGGCATAAGAAAAACAATATCTTCTGTGGCACGAATTTCACACCCCTTTTCCTGTAAAGCAGTTAAAACAGGAAGAAATTTTTTTAATGCTTGGCTGTCAATGAGAACTGTCTCAACAGCACCGCATATCCCTGTTCGCCGCAGCTTTGCATTTAAAACAATATTGCGTGCCATATCTAAATCTGCCGATTTATCAATATAAATATGACAAAGTCCCTCCAAATGAGCAAAAATTGGAACACGTGCATCAGACTGAACGCGGGCAACAAGGCTCTTTCCACCACGTGGTACGATCACATCAATCGCTCCATCCAATCCTTTGAGCATTTCCCCAACGGCAGCACGATCTGTCGTTCCAACCATTTGGATGGCATCTTTGGGTAAACCAGAGCGCTCTAAACCTTGTACCAAAGCTAAATGAAGAGCATGAGAAGAATGAAAGCTATCCGAACCACCGCGCAAAATCGCAGCATTACCTGCTTTTAAGCACAAAGAACTCGCATCAACTGTAACATTGGGACGACTTTCATAAATAATGCCAATCACACCAAGAGGTGTTCGTACACGACTTATATGAAGCCCATTTGGACGCGTCCATTCATCCATCACTTGTCCAACAGGATCAGATAAACGAGCAACTTGGCGAACACTGTCTATCATTGCACGTAAACGCAAATCATCTAATTTTAGCCGATCAATCATTGCAGCTTTCAAATTATTCTGAGCAGCATTCTCTAAATCTTGACAATTCGCCCGTAAAATTTCATCTGACTGAGCCTCTAAACTTAAAGCGATCATTTCTAATGCATTGTTCTTTTGCTCAGAAGAAGCAACAGCCAATGCTGCAGCGGCATAGCGTGCTTTTTGTCCCATATCTTTCATTTTTTCTTCTAAAGTCATCGTAACATCCACTCTGCCAAAACAATAAAAACAAAAGTAACTTTTTTAAACAGTATTGGTCAAGCAACGTACAATCATATCATTACGATGCACCATAGCAGAGCGCGCCTCATACCCAAGAATAGCTTCGATTTCTTCACTTTTATGTCCTATAATGCGTACAGCCTCATCTTTGTCATAGCTTACAAGTCCACGCGCAATCTCAACTCCATCTGTACCAACAATTGCAACCGTATCCCCACGCTGGAAATTTCCCTCAACGCCAATAACCCCTGCAGCTAATAATGATTTTCCTGATTCAAGAGCCCTAATGGCTCCTTGATCAATCGTCAAAACACCAGATGGATCTAAATGACCAGAAATCCATGTTTTCCAAGCATTGACAGATTTCTTACTTGCCGCAAAAAAACTCTTGCGTTCACCTTTGTCAATTGCAGCAAGAGGATTCATACGCTTGCCTGAGGTGATAATCATCGCCGTTCCAGCAGCATTAGCTATTTTTCCGGCTTCAAGCTTAGTCTTCATTCCTCCCCGTGAAAACTCTGAAGCAGCAACATCTGCCATTTTTTCGATATCATGCGTAATGGATGCAACAAAAGGTATAAATTCAGCCGTAGGATCACTATGGGGAGACTTTGTATAAAGACCATCAATATCGGATAAAAGTATTAAAAGATCTGCCCTCACCATTGTTGCCACACGTGCAGCTAAACGATCATTATCACCATAACGAATTTCAGTTGTTGCAACAGTATCATTCTCATTAATAACAGGCACAGCTCCCAAATATAAAAGCGTCTCAATCGTTGCACGTGCATTGAGATAACGCCTTCGCTCCTCCGTATCAAATAAAGTGAGCAAAATTTGGCCTGTTTTGAGCCCATGTTGAGCAAGCGCATCACCATAGGTTTTTGCTAACTCAATTTGCCCCAAAGCAGCACATGCCTGGCTTTCTTCCAATTTCAAAGCCCCCTTAGGAAGCTGTAGCAATGTCCTTCCTAAAGCAATAGCACCTGAAGACACCAATAATATCTCTACGCCTCCTTTGTGTAATTCAACAACATCACTGATCAAGCTTTTAAGCCATTCAACCCGTAAACCTGCCTGAGGATCAACCAAAAGGGCAGATCCAATCTTGACCACAATACGTTTATAGTGTGTAAGTTTTTGCGATCCAACAGCCATCTCAATCAACCTTGCTATCCCCACTGATCTCCTCTTTGCGTGACATTTCAATAATATGTGCACCAGCACGCAGCACATTTTCTAAACCTTCGCGGCTAACCGCAGAAAACATCATAACTGGTTGATCCGCTGCTCTTTGCAAAGCTTCCCGTTTAGCTTCACGCTCTTCAGTTGTCAGAGTATCTATCTGGCTTAAAGCAACAATTTCAGTTTTATCACTTAGATTATTTCCATATGCCTCAAGTTCATGACGCACAATTTGATATGCTTTTGCTACATCTTCTTCTTGAGAAGAAATTAGATGAAGCAGTACGCGACAACGTTCCACATGTCCTAAAAAACGATCTCCAATTCCCACACCTTCATGCGCTCCTTCAATTAATCCTGGAATATCAGCCAAAACAAATTCACGACCATCAATACGTACAACACCAAGATGAGGATGTAGAGTGGTAAAAGGATAATCTGCAACTTTTGGTTTTGCAGCCGTTACAGAAGCTAAAAAAGTTGATTTTCCAGCATTTGGTAAACCAACAAGCCCCGCATCAGCAATTAACTTCAAACGAAGCCATATTGCACGCTCTTCTCCAGCCAAACCTGGATTTGCACGACGCGGTGCCCGATTTGTCGATGTTGTAAAGTGAAGATTGCCAAAACCGCCATTCCCTCCTTTTGCAAGGCGATAGCGCTGTCCCACTTCCGTTAAATCACA
>NZ_JBHIOZ010000067.1:3198-7614 GCF_042195805.1 Bartonella sp. AP57NXGY
GTAAAGTGAAGATTGCCAAAACCGCCATTCCCTCCTTTTGCAAGGCGATAGCGCTGTCCCACTTCCGTTAAATCACAGATTAACGTTGTATTATCTTCTTCAAAAATTTGCGTCCCAACCGGAACTTTAAGGATGACATCATTACCCTTCTCACCCGTCATATTACGCCCCTTGCCATGCCCCCCTGTTTTTGCTTTAAAATGCTGTTGGTAGCGATAATCAATCAGTGTGTTAAGCCCATCAACAACAAGAGCCCAAACATCACCACCCCGTCCTCCATTCCCCCCATCAGGTCCCCCAAATTCTATGAATTTTTCACGACGAAATGATACTGCTCCAGAACCTCCATTACCAGAACGAATATAAACTTTAGCTTGATCAAGAAATTTCATTGGAAGTACTCACTGAGGAATCAATCTCTTTACCTCTATAGGCAATACATTAGTTTTACCAGTTTTTCATCATTGATAACAGAAAAACTGTCACTATCGCCGATAACTCCTTGAGAAAAAAATCATCACATCTAAATAGGTTAAGTAAAGTTAAGTCTTCTTAAAAGAAGGCGCTATTCTTGTATTTTTGTTTTTCCCTTAAATTCAAGTGCTAGAAGATAAAGCTCTACTGATTCTGATCGGCTTGCGGGTGGTTTAACATGATAGACTTTTTTAAAATGCTGTTTTAGTATCGTAAGAAGAGTGTTTTCTGCTCCTCCTTGAAAAGCCTTTGCTAAAAAATGTCCCCCAGGCTTAAGAACCGAAAGAGCAAAATCAGCCGCAACTTCACATAAATAAATCGTTCTTAAATGATCCGTCTGACGATGACCTGTTGTTGGCGCTGCCATATCAGAAAGAACCACATCCGGTTTTGTCCCTAAAGTTTCAATTAATTTCTGCGGTGCATCTGTATGCAAAAAATCCATTTCCAACATGGCAACTCTAGGTAATGGATCAACATGTAAATAATCAATACCAACAACGCTAGGATCCTCATCACTTGACCCTACTATACGCTCAGCCACCTGACACCAGCCCCCAGGTGCTGCTCCTAGATCAATAACCTTTTGACCTTTTTTCAAAAACCTATAGCGCTCATTAATTTCAATGAGTTTATAAGCCGCACGCGAACGATACCCATCTACTTTTGATTGATGGACATAAGGATCATTCAGATGCCTCTCTAACCATCGTCGTGATGAAGCTTTAATGGTTCCTGCTTTCTTTTTTACGCGCTGATATAATTCATGTGACCCTGAACCTCCATAGCCACCTCTCGGTGTTTTTGTTGTTTTTTTCATCGTTATTCATTGTCTCCATATTTAATTCTCTAACGCTTGAAATCTCTGCTCTTTCTACGACGACACCATACCCCATCGCGTAACATTAGCTCTATCAAAATTCCTTCCCTTAATCCACGATCAGCAACTCTTAAACGCTGACTTGGCCAAACTTCCCGAATAACATCTAAAATTGCACAACCAGCTAAAACTAAATCTGCTCTCTCGCGCCCAATAAAAGGACTTATGACACGTTTTTCTATATCCCATGATAATAGACGTTGTGTCATAAGTGTAATGTCTGCATCCTTCATCCAAATGCCATCCACTTTTTTCCTATCATAACGCTCTAAATTAAGATACATTCCTGCTAAAGTCGTAACCGTACCGGAGGTTCCCAAAAGATGAAACTTTGAACCTTGTGCTAACTCTCCTAATTTATGACGATCTGAAAAATTATTTAATAACCCTCGCACATAGCTTTTCATTTTTTCAAAATCGTCTAAGCTAATATCATTCCCTCCAAAACGTTCAGCAAGCGTAACAACACCAACAGGAAGAGAAGTCCAAGCGATAATTTGTCGAGCTAAACGAAAAGAACGCTTTTGAGAAACATCCAGTAGCACAATTTCTGATGATCCTCCTCCAATATCAAAAAGCACAATTGCGTCAGTATTTGGTTCAACAAGTGTACTACACCCTGTAACAGCAAAACGCGCTTCTGTTTGCCGATCAACAATTTCCAATTCAAGACCTGTCTCCTCCAAAACACGCTGAATAAAATGTCTACCATTTTCTGCAGAACGACAAGCTTCCGTTGCAATCAAGCGATAACGCTTAATATGCCTTTGTTTTAGCTTTAAATGACAAATCTTTAATGCTTCAATCGCACGATCCATAGCTTGTGTATTAAGAAAACCGTTATTTATTAAACCTTCTCCCAATCGTACAATACGAGAAAAAGCATCAACAACACGAAAATATCCAGGTTTACTGGGAGATGCGATAAGAAGACGACAATTATTTGTTCCGAGATCAAGTGCCGCATAAAGAGGTGGAGATTTTACTGGATGGAACCGTCGAAGAAAAGGTGCTTTGAGTTTTTTTGTTTTTTGAGCACCTATCATTATCTGATTATGAAACTCAAAAGCTGCCTCAGATTGAACAAAAACCTGTTTCTGTTCATAATGTTTTTTTCTCTGTTGTCTCTTTATATCAACAAGGACAGAGTATGCCTCTGTTCGTGACAATGCAGAAAGATTATTTGTATTACTACCGCACTGATCATACAACTGATCTGCTTTGGTATCGTATATTTCTCCTTGCTTTAACTCTTTTGAACCATAATTTAACGGGGTCATGTCCCTTATCCCTTGAGCGTCCCCCAATAAATAAACGCGAAAACTCTTCTGCTCATTCCTAAATAAAGCAATAATGCAGCATCAAATGATATATACAAGAAATCATTCTTTCTTTTTCTATCATTAAAATTTTCTACACTAACATCATTCAGTTTTTTGTATAATCTTTCGGTTGTTTCCGTGAAATCATGCATCTCTTTATGAACTTAAAACTATAAATTAATCGTTTACGTTCACATCAATTTTTATAAATTATGCTCTTTTCTTGATACCATTCACACGGAGCACACCTCTATTGTAACAAACCTACACTATCATACTATTTGCTGACTCTTAAGGTTACAACAACCTATACATTAGTACGGTTTATAAGAAAAAAATTTTTTTTGTTATCCACACACAAACCTCGTTTGTTATATGCAATGAAATGGCTTTGATTATGCTGGAATAAAAGTTCCGTAGTACTACAAAATGCAATTACAATAGCTGTTATTTCGTGAATACCAATAAAAACTATCGTTCAAAAAAAACTCTAGAATTATAAATTTATCTGAAAAATATTAATGCTTAATCAGACCGCTTTAAAAATCCATTTTAAGCTTAAAAAAAGAATTTAGTCTACTCATTATTGTAAGGAATAAATCGAGTATTTCTAATCTTTTTTACTTTTAATAACTAACGAAATCATTCTTTAAGCATTACGGGAAACACTAACTTTATTTTCTATTACATATAAATAACTTACTGTGACTTTATATTCATAAAACTCTCACTCTTTCCAATAAATCACCTCGATATCATATTATATAAAACTTCTTACTTATTTGACCTTATAATTTACACTCAGAAATATAATACAACAATTTATGGAAAAATGACTCTTGTTAAAAATACTCGATGAATTCTAAGGACGGAAAGAATTAAGTGCTGCATTTAACCCTTTAAATGGTACAGTAAAAGAAAATACCTTACCTTCTTTAGTTTTATAGGAAATACGTACCTTATTGTTCTGCTCTATTTGTTTAGTCAAAACCGGCCCTACAGGTGATTGTGCCAAACAAACCGTTTCATTACATTGCGTATAATTAATAAGAACAGGTTTTTTAACACCTTTTACAAACATTTGAATCGGAACATTTATATCAGAATTTGGCAATGTTCGAAAAAGCATCACTGCTTGACCACTTGTCGTAGAAACAAGAGACCAACTAAAAATGGTATTTCCTTCTTGATCATGAACCGTCTGTGTCACATTACATATACCTTGCTTATGTTTAAGCTTTTGTTTTTCGTCACAAATCAAAGTCCAATCATAAAACTGCATAATAATTCGACGTGTTTCGCCAGGTTCTCCCTTAGGTATCGATAAGTGCGGTGGATGCACTGTATAAATATTATTGTTCTCGTTGGCAAAGCTTTCGCTCTTGCCTATTAAGGCAAGAGCAAACAGCAGAACCTTTACTAACATACTTCTCGTTTTTACAATAACAGCCATTTTTTCTATTATCATCTCAACCTCAGAGTAATTCCAGCACCTATTCCCCAATGACCTCCAGCACTTGTCACAGATACATTCGAGCGAATATTTCCATCTTCAGATGTATAACCAGCACCAATAGCAAGTGCAGATTGACTGCGCCATAAACCACTCCCAAATGAAACACTTAAAGATCCTGGTATATCATAGTAACGTAAGTTGGACACCGCTAGACCAATAGCAGCAGCTTGTCTTGCTTCTTTCCGAACATCCTGAATAGCATAATTCAATGTCTCAAACTTCAT
>NZ_JBHIOZ010000068.1:4397-7460 GCF_042195805.1 Bartonella sp. AP57NXGY
ACCTCAGAAGGAACCTTAAAAAAGGAACATGTCTGAATATATCTTCTCTTCACAATTTCAATAGAACAAGCAAAAGATCACTGGACCTTTTACTAAACCGTGTTCTTACAACATGATGATGACCTAAATGGTGGAGCCGGACGGGATCGAACCGACGACCCCCTGCTTGCAAAGCAGGTGCTCTCCCAGCTGAGCTACGGCCCCTAAATAATGCTCTTTCAAATCAACCTTAACCAGATTTATCAACTTGCATTCCCTGTACTATTTTGATTTGCATCATTTAAATTTATCTGTACCACGAAAGGGGTTTTAAAAGCCTCTTTTGAAAGCTTAATAGGATAAATTTAACAAATAATCTTTGGATGATAAAATAAAATCTTTAAAAATAAACAAAGATTGAAGCGTTTTTAATACGCTGAAGCTTCATACTCTTGGATAAGCAAAAAACGAGCATAAATTGGTGGGCCTGGGAGGACTTGAACCTCCGACCTCACGCTTATCAAGCGCGCGCTCTAACCAACTGAGCTACAAGCCCTCCGGGATAAACCGGAAAACCTTCCCCGGTATCATCTTAAATCACTGGAAAAGCTTTTTAAGTAGCTTCCTTTTTAGTCATTTCCTTTTAAAGCCTTTTTTAAAACCCATAAGTTTTAATAAATCCATAGTTGTTAAAATCCATGGCACCTTGAAACACATGTTTTTCTTTGAAAAACGTGGAATGATTATGATGTGAGGCTTTATTTTAAGAGATCGCCAGAAGGCTTGGGATCATCATCTGAAGAAAGAGAAACGAAGACGGCACGTCTGCTTTTATATTGTCAACACATGAGCACTAAGCCCTCAAATATTTCTCTCAACAGAGGTAGGGGCCTCAAAGAGACGGGGGGGGGATCCTCTTTAGTTACAAAGAGGGGTCTCTTTTTGTGAGAGGGACTCATTGAGAGTTAGCGTCATATGCACAGTTTAAACTGACTAAGTTTAAACCTTGTGTCTAATCAGATCAAAAAGGGAGGGATTTTAAAAAACCCTATTCTTGATCATCCTTAGAAAGGAGGTGATCCAGCCACAGGTTCCCCTACGGCTACCTTGTTACGACTTCACCCCAGTCGCTGACCCTACCGTGGTTGCCTGCCTCCTTGCGGTTAGCACAGCACCTTCGGGTAAAACCAACTCCCATGGTGTGACGGGCGGTGTGTACAAGGCCCGGGAACGTATTCACCGTGGCATGCTGATCCACGATTACTAGCGATTCCAACTTCATGCACTCGAGTTGCAGAGTGCAATCCGAACTGAGATGGCTTTTGGAGATTAGCTCGACCTCGCGGTCTCGCTGCCCACTGTCACCACCATTGTAGCACGTGTGTAGCCCAGCCCGTAAGGGCCATGAGGACTTGACGTCATCCCCACCTTCCTCTCGGCTTATCACCGGCAGTCCCCTTAGAGTGCCCAACTAAATGCTGGCAACTAAGGGCGAGGGTTGCGCTCGTTGCGGGACTTAACCCAACATCTCACGACACGAGCTGACGACAGCCATGCAGCACCTGTCTCCGATCCAGCCTAACTGAAGGAGGGTGTCTCCACCTTCCGCGATCGGGATGTCAAGGGCTGGTAAGGTTCTGCGCGTTGCTTCGAATTAAACCACATGCTCCACCGCTTGTGCGGGCCCCCGTCAATTCCTTTGAGTTTTAATCTTGCGACCGTACTCCCCAGGCGGAATGTTTAATGCGTTAGCTGCGCCACCGAGCAGTAAACCGCCCGACGGCTAACATTCATCGTTTACGGCGTGGACTACCAGGGTATCTAATCCTGTTTGCTCCCCACGCTTTCGCACCTCAGCGTCAGTAATGGACCAGTGAGCCGCCTTCGCCACTGGTGTTCCTCCGAATATCTACGAATTTTACCTCTACACTCGGAATTCCACTCACCTCTTCCATACTCAAGATATCCAGTATCAAAGGCAGTTCCAGGGTTGAGCCCTGGGATTTCACCTCTGACTTAAATATCCGCCTACGTGCGCTTTACGCCCAGTAAATCCGAACAACGCTAGCCCCCTTCGTATTACCGCGGCTGCTGGCACGAAGTTAGCCGGGGCTTCTTCTCCGGTTACCGTCATTATCTTCACCGGTGAAAGAGCTTTACAACCCTAGGGCCTTCATCACTCACGCGGCATGGCTGGATCAGGGTTGCCCCCATTGTCCAATATTCCCCACTGCTGCCTCCCGTAGGAGTCTGGGCCGTGTCTCAGTCCCAGTGTGGCTGATCATCCTCTCAGACCAGCTATGGATCGTCGCCTTGGTGAGCCGTTACCTCACCAACTAGCTAATCCAACGCGGGCTCATCCATCTCCGATAAATCTTTCTCCCTTAGGACGTATACGGTATTAGCACAAATTTCTCTGTGTTATTCCGTAGAGATGGGTAGATTCCCACGCGTTACTCACCCGTTTGCCGCTCACTCTAAAAGAGTGCGCTCGACTTGCATGTGTTAAGCCTGCCGCCAGCGTTCGTTCTGAGCCAGGATCAAACTCTCATATTGAAAATTCGATTTGGCTATATTTGGTCTTTTGCTCCTTAAACCTTAAAGAGCACCAATTAAATGGTCACGCTTGAATCGACGAGAACATATTTTTACACACCTAATCTAACATTAATAACATTAGATCCGGTATTAACATCTTCTCTAAAAAAACGTGCCGCCATATTCTTTTCGAAATCTTAAAGCATTAAAACCCTAAGACTTCCGCAGACTATGCCGCCCACGTTTCTCTTTCTTCTTTCTTCTTTTGTCAAAGAACAAACGGTCAATAAACCGTTTCAAAAACCAAAATAATACCATACACTAAAAAGCGTAAAATAAAAACCTAAAAGGTAAAACACCGCGTATATGATAAGTCTTAGTCAATAAAACAAGAGCAAAACCAACCATCGCAAGCAGAAACCGCTCTCGTTACTCGTCGTATATAGTACTCTTTCAAGCAAAGAGTCAATATCATTTTTTATTTTTTTTTAAATAAAATAACCCAAACTTTACCAATAAAATATTGAACAAAAAATCCTATTTCAA
>NZ_JBHIOZ010000069.1:0-7439 GCF_042195805.1 Bartonella sp. AP57NXGY
TACGCCTTGGATACCTGTTGCAAATTGTTTGCTAACAGTTGTGGAGATCGTCAACATTTTTGCATTTTTCAATTTTGTGGTTGTACTAATGAGGGCATTGGTGATCTTTCTCTTTAGGAATCCATAGGATAAACAGCGTATCAAGATAGAAACCACTGTCACGCTGTTTACTGCCATAGGCGGTGAGTGAAATGACCATTTATTCAATATGCTCTTACTTGCTGTCTTGCATATTCTTTGGAGTGCAAAGAGAGTTGTCCATAGGTTTCTATAAGACCAAAATGTGTTGTAGATATTTTTCCCTTCTAGCGCGACAAAGTTAACACCTCCTTGTAGAGAAGCATAACGAAGATGAGCACTGCTATAACCATATCTACTAGAAGTACTACTTATCAAAAAATAAGCTTCCTGTTTTTCCATAGGTATATAAAAAAAGCCATTCCGTTTGTCTTATTCTTTCCTTAAGACAAATGTCGCATATTGGTTAACAGTTGCATTTTGCTTAGCCATATTGGTCAATCCAGCGTACAAGAGAGCATTGAGGCTTGATCAAATAGTTTGTATTTATGGCACGATGGTTTTTACTTTTGAGTCGCTATCAAGCAGTACTGGTTGTAAGCGAAAATCCCAGAAATTTTTATTTTCTCCTAAAAGGTTTTGTTCAGCATTTGTTTTACTGTGGTTTGATTTTGGTCCATAAGCTTTCAGTATATATTTATAAGGTGAACCACTTATTGTGATATAGTCCTGTGCAAGTTTGAAAGAGTTTTGATTTACTTTCCCAAAAACTTGAATGAGTGAAAGACCACGTGCACTGGTAAGAGCAAAAGCGTCTGCTTTAATATTGTTCTTTTCTAAATGTCCAGTGATATAAACCAGTGTAGTACCTGAAACATCACCGTGAATCAGAAGATGGTCAGCTTTTTGTTTGTTTATGGCAGCACTATCACTCCATTCGACGTTGAAATGAATTTCTGCTTTTCCTGTAGCATTGTAGACTTTTTTAGTATTTGGTCTGCCAGATCCTATGTGCAACGTGTGATAATGATTTTCAGTTGGCTCTTCAAAAACAATAGAGCTGTTATTGATGTTAAGGACAGAAATATCAGAACGTGTTCTTTGAGCAATATCAAGCAGTTTTTTGTTCTGGCTTTTTTTATTTGTGCTTGTTTTCAATGTCCATTTCGTATTGTTTTGCAAATCAAAGACTGTTTTGAATTTTTTTTCAGTGCTCACTTTGCCGTCTAAGATGGAGCGATCGGCGTTTAGTGTAAAAGTGAAATCATTTTTTTTCGTTGAAGCTTCGGTTACTAATAAAACATTGGCACGGATTTCTGAATTTTTGAGATTAGCTTTACCAATTGATTCATTTGCATTAATTCCAGTACCGTTTTTAATATGAAGTTTTGTATTGGTTAAATTGATTTCTGATATTCTATTGTTCTTAGACTTTTCAAATGCGATACCTCTATCTTCTGCTGTGGCAGAAACATTTGTTACATCAATATGTCCATTATTATTTACAACAAATGCACTATTTTCGGCAATTATTGTCCCTCCACTCATTTTGATTGTGCTGCCATTTTCTGAATAAAGTCCGATCTCAGCATTTTTAATCGTTGTATGGCCATATAATTCAACTAAACTGCCAACATCTTGGCTTTCCGCACCGAATCCGTTATTATCTGCTGTTATTAGAGTAACATTCGTGGCTTTAATATGTCCGCCGTTTCCGGCAAATAATGCAGTAGTTTTACCTTGTACTGTTCCTCCCGTTATGGTGATGGTGGATTTTGAATCTTTTGCATAGAGCCCACTGTCATCAGATGATGTAATTTGAGCATTGTCAGTTAAAGTAATAGTACTGCCGTTTATGGCAGATACTGCTGCACCTTTTGCGTTAAATGATCCTCCAGAAACTGTTATTTGAGAACCATTATCTGAAATTATGCTATTGATTGCTTGCGGAACGGTTACATTTTCTAAAGTAATGGCACTTCTTCTTGCAATTATTGCATTGATTAGTAGTGCATTATCCTTACGATTTAATATCGTTACATCTTTCAGTTTGTTATTGCTCTTGTTTTTTAACAAGTGAACGCCTGCTTCGGAAGCAGTAATGGTTCCTCCGATCATTTTGATTGTGCTATCGTTTTGCGCATCAATTCCGATTTTAACGTCACTGATCGTTGTATTGCCAAGCAATTCAATCACACTGTTAGAGCCAGAGGCAGCTGCACCAGCAGCTACACCACTGCCATTATTAGTTGCTTTTAAAGCAACATTTGTAACCGTAATATGGCCACCTATGTCTGCTTCTAAGGCTGTATATTTTCCTGTCACGTTTCCTGTTGTCATTGTAATTGTGGATTTTGAGTCTCGTGCATAGAGGCCTGCTTCATCATGTGACGTAATTTGAGCATTGTCCGTTAAGGTGATACTGCTACCGTTTTGAGCACATATTGTTGCATAGCTTGAATCAAATGATCCTCCAGAGATTGTTATGTTAGAACGATTATTTGCAATTACGCTGTTGTCTGTTTGAGTCACTTTTACATTTTTTAAAGTGAGACCACTTTCTTTCTCTAGAAGAATTCCTTTGCCTGAATTTTTATCTTTACCGGTTGATATTATTACATTTTCTAGTTTACTTTCGGCGCTCTTACTGTTCACGAAGCCAACACCAGTTTTAGAAGTTGTAATAGTCCCCCCAATCATTTTAATTACGCCACCGTTACTTGCCACAAGCCCAACACCAGCATTCTTAATCGTTGTATTGCCATATAATTCAATCATACTATTAGCGCTATTGACTCCTGCGCCTATTATAGGAACATCAGTGACCTTGCCCCCATGTTCATTTGTTGTTAGAGCAATATCCGTGACCTTAATATGTCCACCGTTTTCTGCGACCAACGCTAATTCTCCGGTTACTGTTCCTCCCGTCATTGTGATGGTAGAATGTAAACCATTTGTGTAGAGTCCTTTGCTATTCGATGATGTTGATGTAACTTGAACGTTACCTTTTTTATTGCTGGTTAAAGTAATGTTGCTGCCGTTTCCAGCGTATACCCCTACGTTTTTTCCCTCAAATAATCCTCCAGAAACCGTTACTTTAGAATGATTATTTGCAACTATGCCACTTTTTGCCTGCGTAACTGTTACATTTTCTAAAGTGACGTTGCTTTCCTTGTCGGCACCTATTCCTGTGATTTTAGGCTCTTTATGGTTACTGCCCGATATTTTCACATTTTCTAGCTTGTTTCCATTGCTCTTACTATTATAGAAACCAGCGCCGGTTGCAGAAGCTGTAATGGTCCCTCCGATCATTTTAATCATTCCACTGTTTTGTGCATGAAGACCGATTACAGCATTCTTAATTGTTGTATTCCCATGCAATTCAATCACGCTGTTCGGACCGCCGGCGACAACCGTTCCGATTTTATCATTCGTCGCAGTTAACGCAACATCTGTGACCTTGATATGTCCACCGTTTTCTGCAACCAACGCCATTTTTTCTGTGATTACGCTTCCTCCCGTCATTTCGATTGTGGTTTCTGAATCTGTTGCATGGAGTCCAGTGCCATGAGATGATGTAGTTTGAACATTGTTAGTTAGAGTTACGCGACTGCCATTGTAAGCAGATATTGCTGCCTTTGTGGCATCAAATGATCCTCCCAATATCGTGATTTCAGATTTATTATTTGCTGTAACGCTATTCGTTGCCTTAGTCACTTTTACATTTTCTAAAGTGACTTCACTGTCTTTGTCTGCAAATATTGCAAAAGTTAGTGGAGCTTTGCCTTTGCCACTTGATATTATTATATCTTTTAGCTTGTTTTCAGCATTCTTACTGTTCAAGAATTTAGTGCCAGTGTTGGAAACTGTGATAGTTCCCCCAGTCATTTTCAGTGTAGCACCATCCTTTGCTTCAAGACCGAAGAAAATGCTAGAACCAGTTCCTTTAATGGTTGTACCATCCAGTAATTCAATCGCAGTGTTAGAACCTTCAGCTGTTATAGCGTGCGCATTTGTGCCTATGTTGGTGTTTGTTTTTTTGTTTCCGATTATCGTCAAATGCTTGCCGATAATTTGACCACCTTTTTTTGCGTGAATAATTTCGTAGGTTTCGTTGGAAACTTCTTTTTTATTTTCTGAAATTTCAAGATTTTTAGCTTGTGCATTAAGATTGATACCAGAAAGTACAACTGCCACAATTGCTGTGCAGGATAGAAGAAATTTTTTAGGCATCAGTCTACTTCCTTTTAAAGCCCCCAACATTCATTTTCCCGCTAACTTCATAAGCAGAAGTGGAAATAGATATTGCTTTTATTTTAATAACACAGCACTTTGATATTTTGTTTTGCTTTTTTTGTCAAATTTAAAGTTGTATTTATGTTTAATTATGTAATATTAAATTTATTTCATAATGTATTTTTATATAATTATATTTTAAAAATAAGTTTTTTATTAATGGTACATATTATTTTATATCAATATTCATTTATTTTAATATTTATTGATGTATAATTAAAGAAATACAGTTATATAAAATAAAGTAAAAAATATAATATAAATAAGAATAGTAGTGTTTTTAATATTTTATATTTAGTGGAAAAAGGTGAAATTAGAGTGGATATGTGATAATTGATTGTTCTTACCTACATTATGTATCGAATGAGTTTTTGACAGCAAAAATGAGAGAAGGCTTTAATAGAGCGTTGAGGGTTCTTTGAGTGCTCAGTGTCTTCTTTGAACGAATGAAATATAAAAATATACAGAATCCGCTGATAAGCCACAATTTCCGAAAGGCTACATACTATACAAAACTCCGTTGGATGTAGTTTGACATTAGGTTTTGTACTAAGTGGGAAGAGGTGAGATTAGTTAGAAATACGTGATAATTTATTGTTTTTATGGTTATTTTTTACCATTAAATGCGCGTTTTGTAAAATGGCATGGGGCAAGGACCATCCCGTTTTAACAAGCGCCATTATCAAAACCATTGCCGCCCTGATGGCTTTTAACATTGCTCTACGTGTGTTGCGCTTTACCATGACTGGCGCACACGTCTTGGTTTATTTTGGTGCTGATACCACCACCATTACGCGTTGGAAAAATATAATCGCCAATGCTTTTGATCTCTCTCAAGTTTGGCAAAAGTTTAAACAAGAGCTTTCCTCTGTTGCCGAGTGGTTTGGCAATTTGTGGGAGGGCGTTAAACAAAGCTTTTCCAACTTTTGGCAATGGTTGAAGAGTTTTTTTACACAGGAAAAGCTCTCGGATGCTGCCAAGGCTGGTATGGAACAAGCGGGCGAAGATCTGGCTAATTCGATTGTCGATGGCTTTATGTCGTCTATCTCACAATTGATGGATTTTTGTAAATCTTTGCCTAGCCGCATTAAGGGGTGGATTGGTTCCATTGATGTAAGAGAGTTTTTGCCAAGTTTTTTGGGGGGTAAAACAGCCATTCAACCGATTGCACAATTTGCAGGGGCGGGGCGTGCAAATTCCCCTTTCACAGAAGCAAAAGGCAAAGAGCATTTCACTATCACACACAATCAAAATGTCACAGTGCATGTCAATGGTGCGCGTGATCCTGTTGCCACCGGTCGTGCGGTTGCCCATGCCATTCAACGGGTACGCGCCAATGCATTGCATGGCGGGACAGAATGAGGGGAGGGAGCCTATGAGAGATCCTTTGATGATGTTAGGACCGCATCAATTTTATGTGGACTGGCTGAATTTCCAATCCTTTGAAGAAGAGTTTTCTGCCTCATGGGTTTGTATGGAGCGTTTTGGCAGGTCCCCCAGTTTGCAATTTACCGGCTATGGCAATGATGCAAAAACCATTCATGGCGTTTGGTTTCCAGAAGAATTTGGTGATCGTGTAGCCATTGATGCTATCACTACAACTATTCGAAGAGCAAAGCCGGTCCAGATGCTTCGTTGGATTAATGATACGACCTATAGTGTCCTTCTCCATGGATCCGTAGTAATCACCACGATCAATAAAGACCATGACTATATCAGTCGCTCTGGTCAATCCCAGCGCATCCGCTATTCCATTACGCTCTTGCCCTTTTTTAATGGCGGAAAACCACAAGGACAATACCAAGAGAGACAAATCCAAGTGGGACAAACTTTATGAAGATACCCAAAAAGCGCGTTATTGTAGAGCTAGAGGATATGAGCCTCGATCTCCTTTGCTTTCACCATGTCATGGCAGTGTTCAGAGACCGGAGGCAAGCTGGTTTACTCAAAGGCTATTTAGAAGCCACACTGGAAGCTAATCCAGAGATTGCCAAATATGGTGTGTTTTTACCACGGGGCTTAAAGGTCATGCTGCCTGAATTTGTTAGCCAAGAAAAGAACAGCATGGTGAAGCGGTTATGGGATTAATGCGTACACACCCTTTTATTGTGGTCAAGGTGGGAGACAAACCTGTTCATGAGGTTTTTTACCAGCGTCTTTTAACCGCAACTATCACGGATCATGCCGGTAATGAAGCCGATACATTTGAAGCAGAGTTTGATGATAGTGGTAATGATTTAGAGGTTCCCTCCAGTAACAGTGCGCTACAGGTGATCTTTGGTTATGAGAACAGCATCAGTGCATTTATGGGGTGTTTTGTTGTGGAGTCAGTGGTCAGTTGTGGTGGCAGTGATGGAGAGATCTTGCGCCTTTGTGGCAAAAGTGCCTCGATGCGTAAAGAGCTCAAAGAACAGGTGAGTGAGCATTTTGATCACAAAACTGTTGGTGAGATTGTTGAGACACTTGCCAAACGCCATGGCTATCAAGCAAAGGTTAGTCCCCAGTTCACTCAACAAAATTTGCCTTATGTGATCCGCACAGATCAATCGGCTGTTGATTTTTTAACCCGCCTTGCCGATCGCATGCGGGCACGTTTTTTGATCAAAGACCATAAGTTTTTATTTTTAAGCGGGGATAATTTACCAGCACTCGAACTTTATAAAAATGACTGTTCCAACTGGGAATTCACATTAGAACCACGCACGCAATACGGCACCATTGAAGCTTCTTATTTTGATCGCTCAAAAGGGCAGCAATGCCAAGTCAAACATCAGACAGGGTTTAGCGGTCCCGTGCGGCGTTTGCGGACTTGTTACACTTGTGAGGAGGAAGCACGAGCTGCTGCTGCTTCCGAGTCGGACAGATTGTGTCGTGCTGTGGGGAGTGGTTCTTTGACCCTTGAGGGACGCCCTGAAATCATGGCGGATCAACCTCTCATCCTTCAAGGGTTTCGTGGGCAAATCAATGGACCATGGAAAGCTGCAACCGTCACCCACCGCTATGAAAAACAAAGCGGATACACCACAGAAATCACCTTTGAGGCACCAGACAAGGGAAAAGAGGCAGGAGAAAAGGAAACCTCTGAGTGACAGAAAATCAAAGGGACAACTTGACCCTTTGATCGG
>NZ_JBHIOZ010000070.1:0-2636 GCF_042195805.1 Bartonella sp. AP57NXGY
AAGGTATTATAAAAAACAACTATAAAGATTTTTCAAAAGCGCTCTTCTTCAGCAGGCACTAAAATTTCTCGTTTCCCTGCGTGATTTGCTGGACTAATAATACCTTCTTCTTCCATCCTCTCAATCAATGTCGCAGCGCGGTTATAACCAATGCCTAAACGGCGTTGAATATAAGAGGTCGAAGCCTTACGATCACGAAGCACAATAGCAACAGCTTGACTATAGGGATCATCTTCTGAAGGAGAAGACAAAGAAACATCAGCACCATCCTCTTCAACTTCTTGCGTAATTGTTTCTAAATAATCCGGTCGTGCTTGCGCTTTGAGATGCGCAACAACCTGCTCCACTTCATCATCCGCAACAAAAGGCCCATGCACACGCTGAATACGTCCTCCTCCCATCATAAAGAGCATATCTCCTTGTCCCAATAATTGCTCGGCCCCCTGTTCGCCTAAAATTGTTCGGCTATCAATTTTTGAACTCACAGAAAAAGAAATACGTGTAGGAAAATTGGCTTTGATCGTCCCAGTAATAACATCGACAGAAGGACGCTGTGTCGCCATAATTACATGGATACCGGCAGCACGTGCCATTTGTGCTAAACGTTGAACCGCTCCTTCAATATCTTTACCAGCAACCATCATCAAATCAGCCATTTCATCAATAATGACAACAATATAGGGCATAGGACTAAAATCAAGTGTTTCCGTTTCATAAAGAGGCTCACCAGTCTCACGATCAAATCCAACTTGAATTGTCCGAACCATTGTCTCTCCCTGACTTGCAGCTTCCCTAAGACGTGCATTAAACCCATCAATATTACGAACGCCTAGTTTTGACATTTTACTATAGCGTTCTTCCATTTCACGAACAGCCCACTTTAAAGCAATCACGGCTTTTTTAGGATCCGTCACCACGGGTGTTAATAAATGGGGAATGCCATCATAAACCGAAAGCTCAAGCATTTTCGGGTCCACCATAATGAGACGACATTGTTCAGGTGTCATACGATAAAGCAATGATAAAATCATTGTATTGATAGCAACAGACTTTCCCGATCCTGTTGTACCAGCAACCAAAAGATGGGGCATTTTTGCTAAATCTGCAACAACAGCTTCCCCCCCGATTGTCTTACCCAAAGCAAGTCCTAGCTTTGCTTTGCTGTCAATAAATTCTTGCGCCTGCAACATTTCTCGTAAATAAACCATCTCACGCTTTGCATTGGGCAATTCTATTCCAATAACATTACGTCCTGGAACCACCGCAACACGCGCCGAAATCGCACGCATCGAGCGTGCAATATCATCTGCCAAACCAATGATACGGGAAGACTTAATGCCTGCAGCCGGTTCAAATTCATACAAAGTTACCACCGGTCCAGGACAAGCATCTATAATTTTGCCTTTGACCCCAAAATCTAACAAAACCCCTTCAAGCTCCTGAGAATTTGCTCTTAAAACAGCAGGAGAAAGTTTTGCATCCTTAACAGACGGTGGTGGAACCGAAAGATAATCTACAAGAGGAAGAACAAAACCACCCTTTGAAGAAGCTGTTAAAGACTTTCGATTTTTAACAGGAGAAACATAGGCTTTATTTTGATTTTCCTCACACTTTACTTTTTCACCTAAAAAAGTTGGCTCAATCCGATCAAATGGCTTTCCTTGCCCTTTACTCTGAAAACGCCTTTTGAAACAGAATAAACGAAAAAAACGCGCTTGTAAAAAATAAAAAAGATGCAAAAGAGCGCCACAAGTTGTCGCAAAAAAACCATGATTTTCACGATCCTCCTCTGCGGCATATTCCGTATCTTCTTCCAACTCAAAGACTGGATTAACGATTTCGTCTTTTGGAATGCTTTTTTCTTTTCTTTTCTTTGTTCGACGCCGCCATATCACATTACCAGCAAAAGCAGCGGTGAAAAAACCTAAAAGAATAAAAACAACACTGAAAAACACCGTGTAAGGAGGAGAAAGAAAAAGAGGAAAGACTGAAGAAGCAACACTTAAAACTTTATCTCCTAAAACCCCTCCCAATCCCATTGGCAATGGCCAATAAGTAAAAGAAGCAACAGGTGACATAAGGGCAAAAGCAATTAAAAAACAAATCGTTGATAGCACCCATAAAAAAAAGCGCAAAGTCAAATTGTAGATATTCTTTTGCGCCAACAAGAGAAAAGACCAAAATAACGGTGGCAACAAAACAGAAAGACTTGCCAAGCCAAAAAACTGCATAATAAAATCTGAAAAAATTGCCCCCATCCACCCCATAAGGTTTGTAACCTCATTTGTACTTGCATGAGTTAAAGATGGGTCCGCAACATTCCACGTCGCCAAAGCAAACACACAAAAAATAATAAAGCCCAAAAGCCCGAGCCCAATAAATACTCCTATCTGACGTAAAAACATCTCAATAAGACGCGAACCTTGAGAATTTCGCACTTCTAATGAATCATAAGGAGAAGAACTTCGGTGCATCTATCAATTCCAAATACAAAACTTTCATATTTTAAAGAGTTATAACTCCCTCTCTCTCTTAAAAAAGAATGAAGCTTAAACTCTGTGCCGATTTGTAAACAAATCGCCTGTAAACAATCCGACTTCTTATCTAGCGCGTTCTACCTTCTAATCACTTCATAT
>NZ_JBHIOZ010000070.1:2736-5566 GCF_042195805.1 Bartonella sp. AP57NXGY
TTCATATACCCACCACCCTAAGAGACAATCGTTCATAAGGCGCACAAAAAGCCCTCCCTGAATATTTATCCACACGATCAACCAAAAAACACCTCATGTGTAAAGTGTTACATGGGTGCTATAAGCACCTTCCTAAACAAATAATATTTTTTACGCTACACCATGATAACGGCAAAATATGAATACTGTTTTAACCATCACGAATGACCACAATTTTTATCTATCATACTAACGAAATGGCCCCTTTCAGGACAAGCATACTGAAGCAACTCACACAACTAAAAAAATACACAACCATCTTTGTTTATTTTTAGTTTTCTTTTTTATCAACCAAGTGTAAAAAGAATTGAAGAAGATATTTAAAAAAGCTTATCCGATAAATCTGTAAGATGAATCACATAAATGATTAAGCAGAAAAACTCTGAAAAACCAATCTGTCATCAGATTGGCGCTAAAAAGAAACCTCGTTTTTGTAAAGCAGAGAGAAAAGTAAAGGTTAAGATATTTTAGCAATGTAAAAAGATATTCTTTTTAAAAGAAAGCAAACTATAAACAATGGAAGAAGTATTGTGTGTTCTAATCGCAATAAAAACGTACAACCCAATAAAAAAATTAAATCTCATAAAACTAAACAATGTGATCTGCTCATTGCAGGGGGGGCAGCTGTCGGTTTAACCCTAGCGATAGCACTCAAGCAAACAGCCCCTAATCTGAAAATAAAAATCGTTGATGCTGCTCCACAAGGAGATACCCCTGCTTCTAACATACGAACCATTGCCCTTGCTGCTGCTTCTATTCGTATGTTAAAACAATTACAATGTTGGGAATCTATAAAACCCTATGCGCAACCCATTCATTCAATGATCATCACAGATACAAGCACAAATGATCCTGTCAAACCCACTCTTTTAACCTTTGAAGGCGACATTAATCCCGGCGAGCCCTTTGCTGCTATGGTAGAGCATAGAGAACTCATCAACACTTTAAAAAAACGTGTCAAAGATCTCAATATCCCTGTTATTACAAACACCCGTGTCATTGATTTTCATCAAGAAGACCAACATACAACCGTCACTTTAAATAATGAAGAGGTTTGGCAAACAAAATTGCTTATTGCAGCTGATGGAGCCCATTCGAAATTACGCCAAAAAGCAGATCTTAAAAACTTTTCTCATCCCTATAAACAAACAGCAATCATCTGCACAGTTGAACATGAAAAACCCCATAATGGTCAAGCAATTCAACATTTTTTACCTGCCGGTCCTTTTGCTCTTCTCCCTCTCAAAGGCAACCGATCCGCCATTGTGTGGAATGAAGATCATAAAACTGCGCAATATTATCTCAAAGCTGATGCACTTATTTTTGAAACAGAACTCGAAAGACGCATTGGCCATCGATTAGGCAAACTCTCTTGGGATGGCGAACGTCAAGCTTTTCCTTTGAGTCTTTCTTTAACACGTCAATGCGTTAAACCACGTTTTGCTCTCGCTGGCGATGCCGCCCATACCATCCACCCCATTGCAGGACAAGGACTCAATTTAGGATTACGCGATAGCGCTGCGCTGGCTGAAGTGATTATTGAAACAGCACGACTAGGTCTTGACATTGGCTCCCTCACGGCTTTAGAGCGCTATCAAAGCTGGAGACGTTTTGAAATTGTCCGTATGGCTTTAAGCAATGATTGGCTTAATAAACTCTTTTCTAATGATAGCCTTCTTTTACGGATGCTCCGCGATACCGGCCTTGGAATCATTAATCAAGCACCAAAAATAAAAAAATACTTCATTCAAGAAGCTGCCGGACTCTCTCCAAATGCCCCACGTCTTCTACGCGGCTTCCCACTTTAAGCAAAAATTCATACTATTTTACAACCTTTCCCTTCCTCCTTCAAAGAACAAAAAATTCCTATCTCATCCAATCTGTTTACAAACCGGATTCCTGTCGAGTAATTTTTTCTTGACTTCCTCCTCCCATATTTCACTTAACATAAAACTCGACAAGCAAGCTACATTATGAGAGTATTCACTACGCACTGAAAAAAACGTTTAATATCTCAAAGAGGTTGTTGCTTTATATCACCACACCTTAAAAGAAGCCATTTCACGGCATAATAAAATAAACAAGACTTTTTAGCACACAACACTTTTATTTATAATAATAAGTTCATTGTTCTCATATTGAGTGAGAAATCTAAAGATCATAAAATACCCTTATTTCAAATCTCTCTCATGTTGAAGCAATCAAAATCATTCGCTTGCACATCACAAGCGAAAGTGTCGTATAAATAAAACAATTAAACAAAGCGACAAAAGCCTCCCTCTCTCAAGAACTAAGGACTTTAGCAATATTGGAGGCGAGTAAAGTGTATAAGGACGCCGGCTTATACTTTTTATTGAAGTAAAAATGGTGGTGTACAATGAATTTTATATGATCATAGGGGCTTTTACGTTATACTATTCACGAGAAGCGCCATAAAATAAGCTTAGTTGCATTGAAAAATTTTTCTTTTAAAAAAGCGCGTAAATTGGAAACATAAATGTATTCCGTTTGGGGCATTCTGCTTCTCAGACAAACTCTTTAACTTATTGTGGAATACCACACAATTTTAGAAAAAATATTCCGATATATAACAAAGTGTTCCGCACTCTATACCATCACACACAATTGTAAACCTGCATACCCCCCTATTTCACACCATAAAAGAAGATAAACCGCAATAGAAATGATCCAATCCTTTTATTTTCAAATACACTCTTTATTCATTATTCATAAACGCTCATAAATGAATTTTAATCACAAACGCTCAGAAATATGTCATAAATTCTATAAA
>NZ_JBHIOZ010000070.1:5666-7098 GCF_042195805.1 Bartonella sp. AP57NXGY
CTAATTTATTAACATATTAATTGATAAAATTATCATTTTACATATTGAGTTAAAATCCCTATGCAATAAATTATTCTCATTTCGACCATTTTTGTAAATAAACAATAAAACTATTTATTTACATAGACTAAAAAGAGCAACGTTAATGAAACGATAAAAAGAAGTAAAATATCCCCCCTCTCTCACATGCCAAAAGCAATTACAATATTCCAATCTGGCATCATCATTATGCTTGCCAGATTATGACAACAAGACCTTTTGCATTTAAATAAATTGTTCACGCTCCCTATCATTGTATTTGGTAACTCAATACTTTAATATATTCGTTCAGTATATTTATACAATTAAATTACCCAAAAGAGCATACTTCTTGCATTTACATTCCTTGGTATTCCCTTATCTTGTAAAGATCGCACACGTGTTACGTTACTTCGAGTTCATCAAGTGTATACCCATTCTCCAACCACTCTTTAATCCACTTAGGTCTACGTCCACGCCCATTCCATAATTCCCATTGGTTATTGGGATTTCTATAATGGCGCTCTTTGCTCACAAGATCAGCGATATCAATTCCATGGGCATTAGCAATTTCAAGAATTTTTCGTCGCGCATTTTGCTTTTCCTTTGCTTGCCGTTTTTTTAATTCCACATCGATTTGTGTACGCATCTCTTGTAGCTCATCAAAATTCATATTTTTGAGATCATTCACCTTAATTACTCCCCTTGCAAAAAAGAATCTTTTCTTGCCATATTTTAAACACAATTATAGACAATTTCTGTCTATTTATTATCGAAATTAAAATTACGATACATATATCACTTTGACGGAGATGTGCTTTGGACCACAAAGAGCTGTTTATTGGTATATCAGTTACCACCACTGCATCTTTTTTCAGTTCAATTGCTGAAACTACTAAATGCAGTGCTCAAGCGCCATCACACCTCTCTGAATCTTATGAATCAGTAGTCAAAAGTAAATATAAATCGTCACTCTATAAGTTATGGCAATACGCAACAAAGAACAAGCCCTCTCTGTATAATGATAGTGTAGTTCATTATGACAAGAAAACCTCCCCTCATACACAACGGCTTTTTACTTCGTATAAATTTTTTTTGAAAAGATTTTTGCAACTAGAGGATTATATAAAACAAGCAGCTTCAATACAGTATCAAAGATTATTATTTTTTAAAAGCAGCGCCTTTCTTCGTGATTCGAATAATATTGGTTGGCGTAATATGCTCTATTTTATTCAACACTTTTATCTTGTTGGTTGGATATTTGCATATATTAGAAATATTCTTAGAAGAAAACAAAGCAATAATCACAAGGAATATTCTAAGCTAAACAATCTCATTCTGCAAATTTATAAAATCAAAAGACAACGAGAAAAAGCACAACACAGAATTAGCATTTGTATTAATAAAATTCTTC
>NZ_JBHIOZ010000071.1:0-6979 GCF_042195805.1 Bartonella sp. AP57NXGY
TGGTTGAAGGCGCACGCCTGGAACGCGTGTATATGGGAAACCATATCGAGGGTTCGAATCCCTCTCTCTCCGCCATTAACCTAAAACGAACTTTCATATGCCTTATATGGCATAGCCTCAAAAGCCCAGCATTTGCGGGCTTTTTCGCTATTTGCAATTGACTTCCTCTCTATAAAAACACCCCGTTTTTCTCTAATTTTTCTCCTATATATGCCCCTTTCCTGAAAAACACCGTACTTGGAAAAACGAAGTACGGAGCTTTTAGTCATGGGAAATCAAGGGTTTGGCAATTGACCAGTTCGCAGCAGTCTATGCCTAGCATTTTCAACCAGTGAGCTGACGCAGGACATTATCATCTGCGCGAATGATGAAGCGGGCTTTATAGCACTCCTCTTTACGCGACCATCGAAGTGGGTTTTCAGAAAGGCCGAAGGTCTGTTTGAGTTTGTTTGCTAATTCCTGCTTCTGCTTTTTTAGCTTATCATTTGCATCGCTATCCTGCCACGAGAGGCTTCCCCCGGTTTTTGCAAGAACCAATAGGAGTGTCCACTGGTTCGTTCTTTTTCCAGATCTCTGATCTTTCATCTTCAGATGCTCAGGTTCCAGACGTTTCTGAGTTTGTCCGCATGTCACTGACAACATCTCTGTTGCGGTAAATTCGAACACAAACTGCTCCCATGTTGCGCCTGCTGGTGTCGGGAATTGGTACTCAGATCCCGGTTTAGCTGATTTCGGCAACACCGTTTCCAACCAATTGGAGATGATGGTTTGAGCGCTGTCTCTCGCCGTGACCTTGCCTGCAGCATCAACGACGAGCACATCATTTATGCCGATGAGCTTGGATTTATGCCTGATGCTTGCGTCAGAGCTGGCAGTGCTGATAAGACTGCTGGTGGAGGCAATTAACAGAAACGTCTGATCAGCCATGCAAAGCTGATTGACAATTTTATCCAACTGCGAGGATGTCTGGCCCAAAAAGCAATAGACAGGAAAGCTATGCTCGGCTTGTGGATTGAGCACACCAAATTTCCAAAGAGCCGTTTGGCCCGTGATCTTTTCATTTTCCTCAGTAAAACCAATGGCCTCAGCAATTTTGGTCGCCAGCTTTTTATGATCTATGCGATACAGCGCCAGTTCTGATTTTTTGAGCGTGCGTCGGTCGCACTGCTTGGTATCTGATGTGCAGATGCCAACAATATCGCTAGACCCATGTTGCACGACATTCATGTAGCACCCAGCTCGGCCATTACAGGGAATGGCAGATGCCTGCTCATTGGTGATGGCAAGCAATTCTTCTGGAAAGTCTAGCCATTCAGCTTTTACACCCTTGCCACCAGAAAGCTCTGTGAGTTTATGCCATGGCGGCGATTGATACGGCGTCATGACTCTCCTGATGTGCTACGGGTTGTTTGCTGTCTTCTTCCTCTTTCTGCTCATTTACAAAGCCACGTTTCCGCAGCCATGTTTCAATCAGGTGAGAATCTTCCTTGCGATCAAAGTTGGCCATATTCGGTGTTCGCACCTTGACCATGCGTGGACGTTTGGCATTTTCAAATTTCACCGAAAAACTGGCTGAGACTAGTCTGCCAAAGTTCGGGAATTCACGATCTCTTGAGGCTAAGGACGCAAACACATCATTTGAGCGTAGCGTCTGCTTGTCATTATACGGTCCAAGAAACTGGTGCTGGATTTCTACCAGCTTTATATCTTCCAGCCCATCAATATCGGCACAAGCCAAAGCATCAACGCCGTTATCGATCAGTGGCTGCAATGTATATTTTTCTGCGCCGGGGAAATATTCAGCCTGACCGAAGAGATGTTGGCTGAACAAATCTAAATACATGGTGCGCTCTTTCTTGGCACCGGACTTATTAAAGACGGCTAGTTCATTATTGGCACGATCATAGACAATCACGTCATGAAACTCTGGGCGGTAAAAAATGGTCTTGGATTGTCCAGATTCAATCTTGCCCTCACGCTTAAACGGCATGCCATGACGGATCAGGAAGTATGTCTTGTCTTCGTCCTCTGCGCTGACAGGCAAAATTCGACAGTCAGTGCCGCGTTTATTTTTCAAAAACCAAGCGTCCATATCAGCTTCCAGCGTTCGCATGGTTTCTGATTTTGGAAGAGTAAACGTATCAGGGGACTTTTGATCAGACTGGAAATACATGAATGATTTTGGCTTGAGGATCATCGCCTCTGCGTGAGGACGCTTTAAAAGCTCGGGATCGTGCAGCCATAATGCTAAGGCCAAATCAGCTGCTGTTGAATCTTCATGCGTGTCAATATTATTGGCTTCAGCCTGTTCACTCAACTCTTCAAAATGTTCATCATCGGACATTTCTTGAATGAAAAACAAGGATTCAACGAATTCAATGTCCATATCCTCTGATGGATTCATCAGAACTTGGCAGAGCGTTTCAAAATCCAGCTCATTATCTTCATTCAGTTCAAAGCTGAACCCGCGTCCGGTCAGGTAGCTTTCATACCGTTTAAGAAAAGTAATCAGATTATCTTGTTCGATGTGTTTCAAAACGTCAGGTTGGGCAAAACGTCGTAAATTATAGGTGCTCATGTAGTTATCTTCCTTGGGGTTCGTCTAGGAGGGCCTCGGTGTCAACACCCGAGCAGACGTGTAAGACCTTCCCAATTATTTTAAGTTCATCCTGTTGTCCTATGATGATGGGTTTTCGTTTCTGATTTTCAGGGCGCAGCTCAATATGCTCCCCTTCAATACTCAGCCGCTTTACAGTGGCCTCTTCGCCAACCATGGCCACCACAATATCGCTGTTTTCAGCAATAGATTGCTGGCGCACAACAACGTAATCTCCTTCGAAAATATCAGCATCGATCATGCTGTCGCC
The DNA here is from genome assembly GCF_042195805.1 of Bartonella sp. AP57NXGY. Lineage (NCBI taxonomy): Bacteria > Pseudomonadati > Pseudomonadota > Alphaproteobacteria > Hyphomicrobiales > Bartonellaceae > Bartonella > Bartonella sp. AP57NXGY. The sequence goes on from NZ_JBHIOZ010000071.1 coordinate 2,868, forward strand.
GTGCACTTTGAGCGCAAAGCACTTCCCGCGTAGAACATTATTCGGCACCATGACCTGACCAATCTTGTTTTCAAGAGCAAGAATCGGTTGGCCAGCCGCAATCATCCCCAAAACAGGAACAGCCGTCAAGTTGGTCTTATCCGGTGTTTGTGCATGGAGGATTTCGATGGACCGCGCTTTTCGCGCCTGTCTGCGAATATAGCCTTTATCTTCCAGTCGCTTGAGCCCTTCAAACACACTGGGTGCTTTCACCCCCAATTCCACAGCAAGCTCTTGTACCGTGGGCGACATCTCCATGGCACGTTTCAGGCGCTCAATGGCCTGTAATAAACTCTGTTGTGCTTGTGTTAATCTATCCATCTTACACTCAGTTATGGTTAAGCCCTTGCTCGCCTCTTGTGAGCAAAATGCGTTTCCAGAAGACTTCTCTTTCCAGTATTTTTTCATCGGGGGGGGGGTGCTAAGCCGCTGCTCAAGCAACGCAAAACGGAAATGAGAACGGCAGTAATCAATTCCCGCTTTGTTTATCATATCATGAATGCCTTTGTTTCCCCCATGACCCGTTTCAATGTAACACTTCCATTGTGACCATATGCCTTGATCACCATAAGCAGAGCCGATGTAGCGTTTTCCCGTATGCGTATCGGTAATCGGGTAAATACCCTTAACGCATTCTAGTGCTGTTTTCCAATCTGGCCTGTCATTCTTGATCAAGACTTCGAGCTCTTCAAATGATAAGTCTATTTTATCGTATCCGCAGAATGCTCTACCGGAATATGGCTCACGCAAAATCTCTTGCACTTCAAACTTATGGTAATGTGGCTCCATATTGGTCCTAGTCGTGCGGTTGCGATAAGATGATCGGATTTTCAGACGCCCAATAAACTCTTTGCCCAAATCAGTAAGCTCAACCTCATAGCGGTCTGCATGTTTCTCCAATACTCTGAACACACCACCGAACAGCCAGATGTCGGTTTCGTAGTGAAATTGCATGAGTGAGAAAATAAGCGGCCTGTTAAAATCATTGCGGCCCGGCCAGTATTCCTGCCAGCCTTGCCATTCGTCTTTGCTTCTTCCCCATACTTCTAGCGGCTGCGAGTGCTGGTTGTATCTCGCAAAGTGAATTTTATAGTCGGCCAAATTTTCAATCGGCCATATATCTTTGAGCAAAATTGACATTTTCAAACTTCAACTATATCTTAATTAACAACCTAATATAAATTAGGCTTATGATTTTCACAAGCCTAATTTGATTCAATGCACAGCATTGACTGAACCGACAGTTTTCAAGTCATTTCAGTAAGTAACTCCTTGAACGACGCAATAATTCTCAAGGAGGTTCGCCATGTCTTCACTTTCTCCAAACCTAATAAATGAACGAGATTGCCGCAATGAGGTAGTGCATTTGCTGACACTTGGCATCCTGCGTCGCAAGATACGCCTGAACCGTCAGTTCGAGCCAACACATCCCTCTAATTCATTGGACTTCAGGTTTTTTCCAAGCATTCATGTCCATGACGAAGAACCAAAAAACCAAGGAGTTCCTGATGAGTCATGAAAACAAAGAGCTCACCGAACGGGAGCGATTACAAATCAAGCTGGGCCAACTTCCTGCCGGACTTGTGTCCGATGCAGATCGGCAAAAGGAAGTCGCCCATATTGTCGGCTTGGGCTGGCAACGCCTCCGCTTGAAGCAAAAGAAAAAAGCAGAATCGTAGGAAGTGAAGAATGGATAAAACACTTCTGGCGCGTGTGGCGGCGCTCCCAAATATGCCGTTATCCGACTTAAAGGCTTTATGGCGGGATGTGTATCAGGACGAACCACCCGGTGGCCATAAAAGCCACATTGTCCGCAGACTGGCTTATCGCCTGCAGGAGCTTGCTTACGGCGTTGATCCACAGATTGAGAACCGGATCGAACAGCAGGCCAATGATTTATTCGGCTCTGGCAAAAAAGCCAAGCCGAAACGCAAGACACAATATCAGCGGCCCATCCCCGGTATCAAACTGGTGCGGGAATATAAGGGCATCAGGTCACCATTTTAGAGGAAGGTTATGAATATGCAGGCTGCCTATACAAAAGCCTGTCCAAGGTTGCACTGGCCATTACAGGCAGCAGCTGGTCTGGACCTGCCTTCTTCGGATTAAACAACAAAGCACAAAGAGACAAACATTGAGCACAACCACACCGAAAAAACGCTGCGCGATTTATACGCGCAAATCCACCGAGGAAGGCTTAGACATGGGGTTCAACAGCCTTGATGCTCAGCGAGAAGCTTGTGAATCCTACATCGCCTCACAAAAGCATGAAGGCTCTGGTTCCAGCTTCCCGATAATTACGATGATGGCGGCTTTACAGGCGGCAATATGGATCGCCCAGCTTTAAAACGCCTTATGGACGACATCAAAAGCAGCCTGATTGATACAGTTGTCGTGTACAAGGTTGACCGCTTGTCACGCTCCTTGGCTAATTTTGCCAAACTGATTGATCTGTTTGACGAGCACAAAGTGTCCTTCGTTTCCGTTACTCAGCAATTCAACACCACCACATCAATGGGCTGATTGACGCTGAACATCCTGTTCAGCTTTGCCCAATTTGAACGTGAAGTGATCGGCGAACGTATCCGCGATAAATTGGCAGCCTCCAAACGCAAAGGCATGTGGATGGGGGTGTCACACCTATGGGCTATGTGGTCAAAAACCGTGAGCTTGTGATTGAGCCCGATGAGGCTGAGGGTATCCGCAAAATATTCGATCTATTTTTGATGACCAGAGTCGCCCACGGAAATGGCAAAGATGTTGCCGCGCATGGGGGTATTAAGCAAAAAGCGCACAACCAAAAACGGACGTGTTATCGGTGGTAAAGCACTTGTTGAAGGATATTATAAACAAAAACACAATAAAGTCAATAGGTTGTGTGAAATTATTTTATATGAATCCACTTAAGAATCCACACTTTTATGCATGATTCATTTGACCATTTTTTATATAAGATTGCCATGTATGAATAGACCCAAAAAAGCTAATCATAAAGAAGTTTAAGAAGAAAAAACAACTTCAAAATGTCCTTCAAGCGTTTTAACTTCTTTCGGATTAACAATAATCTTTATATCGTTTCCCAATTTTGCCAAACACTCAAGCATTTTCATTTCACTAATTCCTCGAAATTCTCCACTTAAGAGTTTAGACAGTTTTGGTTGAGTCATTTTCAAAAGTTGACTAGCCTGTTTTTGTGTTAAGTTCTTTTCTTTCAGAATTTGACTAATCTTATGAGCAAGTTGCGCTTTGATAAGCATCTCTCTGGAATCTGAAAAGCCAAGATCCGCATAAACATTGGAACTACCGTGAAAAACATTGATCATTTTAATTCCCTTCTAATTGTTCTACTAACTTGAGACGTTCTTTAATCAGATTAATGTCTGGTTTTGGTGTTGCAATGCCACGGGTCGATTTTTTCTGAAAACAATGCAACACATAAAGAGATTTTTTATATTGTATCGTATAAACAGCGCGATAAGTTCCTTGAATATCGCGTTCAATAATTTCTAGAACATTGGCAGATCCAAACCCCTTGAGAACCTTAACATTTTCTCCTCTATCTCCTATCTGAGCAAGATAAAGAGCATAACCAATCCTTTGTTGAATAAGATCAGGAAGACTTTTTATATCTTTGAGTGAAGAACCAAGCCATATGATACGTTTTATTTTACTCATGATTATTAATATACCCATATGGGTATATTTTCAAGTGGTTATTCTAATTTTGTGATTTTTTAATAACTATTATTAATAAAATTGACTTGATAAAAATGGTAACAAAAAACCATAATTGTTTATTTATCTTATGAAAAGCTGCTTTGTAAAAACCAACGCTTCCAAATGTAAAAAGAACGTTTTTTGCAGATATTTATTGAATATGCATTTGCTTTTGATTGGATTGTTAAAGCTACCGAGCATTTTGATTTGTTTGATACGTTTGATAGCCATAACAAGCGTTTATAGGCTCTGTAATTCAAATGAGTGAGTAAAAATCAAACGCATCATTTACATTCCTTTTGATAAGTTTTCATATCTCTCATAGAGCGCTTGCAATATGATACGTTTTGTATATA
>NZ_JBHIOZ010000072.1:0-6631 GCF_042195805.1 Bartonella sp. AP57NXGY
GTAGCAGTATATAATTAAGATCGTTTATAGGGAGCGATGAATATAGAAAGTTATATTGGGGAGGATCTTTGTTTATGGTTATAGATTCTCTGCATCCCGAATATAGACTGATGTATAAGAAAATTATTTTGTAGATGCTTAGTTTGATTAAATGAAATTGATGTCTAATGCTATGCTATTTAAGCAAAATCACAATCACTTTGTGTGAAAAGGTAGAAGAATACAAAAGGAAGAGATAAAATGGGAAAACAAAGAATATTGAAAAAAATTTCTATTTTATTAAGCTCAATCATTTTTTTTAATGGGGCTGTAACAACGGCATTCAGTGCCTCATCTAAAGATATATTGGTAATGGCATGGAATATTGATTCAATTAGTAGTTTTGATCCAGCGCAAACTGTTGAGGTTGTGACGAGTGAGTTATTAACGAATATTTGCAGCGCGTTAGTGCAATATGATGAGCATGATCCTACAAAAATTCGCCCTGCTATGGCAAAATCTTGGGACGTTTTAGACAATGGCAAAAGAATAGTCTTTCATCTTCGTGATGATTTAAAGTTTAATGATGGAAGGATGGCTACAGCGCAAGATTTGGTATGGTCGATGCGACGGATTATTAAATTAGGATTAAGCTATGCTCAATCTTTAATGGATTATGGGTTTACCAAAAACAATATTGAAACAAATATTCAGGCTCTTGATGATAAGACTTTACAATTAAAATTAGATAAACCCTATCCTATTCAGCTCATATTGACTGTTATTGGACAATCTTATGCTTCTGCTTTGCTTGATCGGAAAACAATTGAAGCACAGAGTATTAACGGTGATATGGGGAATAAATATTTAGCAACACATACAGCTTGTGTTGGACCTTATAAATTGGTGAGCTGGTCTCCAGGAGATAAAGTTGTGTTAGAGGCGACACAACATTATTGGGGCGATGTGCCTAAAATTAAGCAGATTGTTGTGCAGCATGTAGCGGATTCATCAAGTCAAAGACTTCTTTTGGAAAAAGGTGATGTGGATATAGTGCGTGATCTTTCTTCAGAGGATATTTTAGATCTTGAAAAAAAAGGAGGCCCAGTCAAAATTAGTCGTGTTTTGCGTCCGCAGATTATTTACTTATCGTTAAATAATAAGAATGCAATTTTTGCGAATGAAAAGGTCAGATTGGCACTTCGTTATTTGGTTGATTATGAAGGTCTTGGAAAAACTGTTTTGAAAGGGATTGCTATTCCTCGGGCAACTTATATGTCTTTAGGTGTTCCAGGTGCTTTAGATGAAAAAGAAGGTTTGCCTTTTCAGTTGGATTTGAAAAAAGCAAAACAACTGATTACTGAAGCTGGTTATCCTAATGGGTTTAAAGCTAATCTTTTAGTTGGAAGCCTTAGTTATATGTCGTCTGTTGCACAGTCTATTCAAGCCAATGCACGCAAAATTGGTGTTGAGCTTACAATTGAAAAAATGGCACAAAATCAATTGTTGAGCCGTGTACGTGGTGGAAATTATGATACTGCTATTATGGGGTGGGGGAGTGCCGATCCTGATGGACATCCTGCTTCATTAAATCACGTGTTTAACCCTGATCCAACATTTACAAAAAAGCACAATATGTATTTAGCTTGGCGCGCTGGGTATTATGATGAAAATATTAATAACATGGTGATGGATGCTTTGTTTGAGAAAGACCCCAATAAGCGTATCATGCAATATCGTACTTTACAGCATTATGTGCTAGAGCATGGTCCTATGGTTTATTTATTTCAGACATATTATACCGTTGGTATGGGGCCTGATGTCAAAAAATGGATTTGGAACAGTTATAGACTTTATTACAATGAAGCAGAAAAATAAAAAGAAGCATGTTATAGAAAAGGATTGTAGAACATGCTTAATAAGAGATTGTTTTGTTATATAAAAAAGTATTTGCTTTATGTTTTGTCGCTACAGAGGGGATTTTTATAATGGTTTTGCCACTTTCAGAGACTGAAAGAGCTGTATCAGAAAAGCAGAAAAAATTATTTTTATGGGATTTTTTATGCAAAGGATTGAAACTTCTTATTTCAGTTTTTATCACATTGCTTGGGTTGGTGACGATCACTTTTTTTCTTGGTCATCTTCTTCCTCTAGATCCGGTTCTGTCTATTCTTGGTGATAATATCAGTCAGGAAGCTTATGATGCAATGTATTATAAGCTGGGTCTTGATAAGCCGTTGATTGTCCAATATTGGAAGTATCTTCATAATGTATTTTTGTTTGACTTTGGAGATGCTTTAACTTCTGGGCGACCTGTTCTAGCCGATATTATGCGTGTGTTTCCTGCAACATTAGAGCTTGCAACCGTTGCTATTGTTATTGGCACAAGTCTTGGAATTCCATTTGGTGTTTTTGCAGCAATGTATCGCGATTCATTTATTGATTATGTTGTCCGTGTTTTTACACTTGTAAGTTATTCTACTCCAACATTTTGGCTCGGATTAATGGCGTTGTTAATATTTTACGCCAAGCTTGGCTGGGTTGGTGGCCCAGGACGACTTGATTTTCTTTATGAATATTCTTTTGAACCAAAAACAGGATTTTTCCTTTGGGATACTGCAAGCCAAGGACAATGGGAGGCTTTTGGTAATGTTTTTAGTCACGTTATTATGCCTGCTTTGATCTTGGCTTTCGGTGCTATGGCTTATATTAGCCGTATGACTCGTGGGTTTATGATTGAGCAGCTTAATCAGGAATATATCATTACTGCACGTGTAAAGGGATTATCGTGGGCGCGAACCGTTTGGGGGCATGCCTTTCGAAATGCTGCTGTTCAAATTATTACCGTTGTTGCACTTTCTTATGCTTTTTTATTAGAAGGGGCTGTTTTAACGGAGACAGTTTTTGCTTGGCCTGGTTTTGGACATTACTTGACAAATGCTCTTTTAGCCGGAGATATGAATGCAGTTGTAGGATGTACTTTACTTGTAGGATTTATCTTTGTCGCCATTAATTTATTTTCTGATTTGCTTTATCGCATTTTTGATCCAAGGACACGTTGAATATGACAGTAAGTAATCATCATAAATCGCAATCATCATCTTCTTTGGGTAGTTGGTTAAACGATCCTGTTCCAAACTCCATAATTCAAGCGAACATACAAAGAATTTATCACGCACTGGCTAAGTTTTTTCATAACTTTTCGGCTGTATTCGGTCTGCTTATTATTTGTATTATTATCATATGTGCATTTTTTGCTCCTTGGATTGCTACGCATGATTTTCTTAGCAATGATCTGGGGCATCGGTTGCAGCCACCCTCTATGGCGCATTATTTTGGAACAGATGAATTGGGACGTGATATTTTTAGTCGCCTTGTTTTTGGTTCCCGTATTACTCTTTATGTTGTTTTTCTTACAACAGTTATTGTAGGTCCAATAGGGCTTATTGTTGGAACTGTATCTGGTTATATGGGCGGATGGGTTGATACTGTGCTCATGCGCATTGTCGATATTTTTCTTGCTTTTCCAGGTTTGATTTTAGCTCTTGCATTTTCAGCCGCATTGGGACCAGGGATTGAAAATGCTTCTATTGCAATTTCAATTGCAGCATGGCCACCAATTGCACGTTTAGCACGTGCTGAGACTTTGACAATACGTTCTTCTGATTATGTTTCTGTAGTTCGCCTGCAAGGGGCCTCTGCTTGGCGAATTATTTTGTTTCATGTTGCGCCCATGTGTATTCCTTCAGTGATTGTACGATTAACTTTGGATATGTCTGGAATTATTTTAACGGCTGCTGGTCTTGGTTTTTTAGGGTTGGGAGCTCAACTTCCAAGTCCTGAATGGGGTGCGATGCTTTCTTCAGGGCGGGAATTTATGATGACAAATTGGTGGTTGGCGGCAATACCAGGCTGTGCAATATTATTTGCAAGTCTTGCTTTCAACCTTTTAGGTGATGGTCTTCGTGATGTATTGGATCCACGCAATGGGTAATAAATTATTAGAAGTAGAAGATTTACGTATTTCTTTTCCTACAACGCGCGGCATTTCAGAAGTTGTGCGTGGCGTTAGTTTTTCTGTTGGAAAAGAAAAAATTGGAATTGTTGGTGAATCCGGATCTGGAAAATCGATGACTGGGCGCGCAATACTAAGGTTGAGTCCAAAAGCAGCCATTGTTAAAGCTAAAAAAATGCGCTTTGAGGATGTTGATTTATTGGCCGCAAGTGAACCTCAGATGCGAAAAATCCGTGGGAAACGTATTTCAATGATTTTACAGGATCCCAAATATTCACTTAATCCATTAATACGGATCGGGGAACAGATTATGGAGGCTTACCGTATTCATTACCGTGTTTCAAAAGCTGAAGCGAGGGAGCGCACCATATCTATGTTAGAATCTGTTCATATTCGTGATCCTGAACATGTGATGCGTCTCTTTCCTCATGAAATATCTGGGGGGATGGGGCAGCGCGTGATGATTGCAATGATGCTCATTCCAAAACCTGATTTAATTATTGCTGATGAGCCAACATCTGCACTTGATATTACGGTCAGACGACAAGTTTTATCTGTATTAGATGAACTTGTGACAAAATCTGGAACGGGACTTATTTTCATTAGTCATGATTTAAATATGATTGCTGATTTTTGTGATCGTATTTTGGTGATGTATGCGGGCCGTGTCTTAGAAGAGTTGCCTGCTTCTGATTTGTCTCACGCTTGTCATCCTTATACAAAGGCGTTGCTCGCGAGTTTGCCACGGCTTGATAATCCAGTTGATATTTTGGCTGTTCCTGAGCGTGATCCTGATTGGTTGTATAATCCTACGATTGTTAATGGCGTTGAGGAGGTTCCTCATGACAAATTGTGAGAATATTATTGATGTTTCTAATTTATCTGTAACTTTTGGGCACAGGCATAAGGCAGTAACAGTTGTTAAAAATGTTAATTTTCATATTAAGCGTGGTGAAGCTTATGGTTTGATTGGTGAATCCGGATGTGGAAAGTCAACTATTTTGAATACATTGGTGGGGCTTATTCCAGATTATAGTGGAAAATTCCTTTTTGCTGGACAAGAAGTTGAAAAGAAAAGAAGTAAGGATTTTTTACGCTGTATTCAAATGGTTTTTCAAGATCCTTATGCTTCGCTGCATCCAAGAAAAATGGTCCATACGGTTCTTTCTGAATCGCTCAAAATCCATGGAATGGATAATCAAAGAGAGCGGGTGGAGGATGCTTTAGATTCCGTTGGTTTAGATTCTTCATTTCTTTATCGTTATCCTCATGAGTTGTCTGGAGGGCAGCGTCAGCGTATTGCTCTTGCACGTGCTTTAATTATTGAGCCAGAGGTGTTGTTGCTTGATGAGCCAACATCTGCATTGGATGTGTCGGTACAGGCTGAAATTTTAAACTTGTTGAAATCACTGCGCGTGAGAAAAAAGCTTACTTATTTAATGGTATCCCATGATCTTGCTGTTGTTGCACATATTTGTGAACGTGTTGGAATTATGCATAAAGGGATTATTCTTGAAGAGCTTAGCAATGATGAATTGCGTAATCTACATGCGCAACACGATTATACAAAGGAGTTTTTTGAAGCAAGTATAGAGCCTATTGTCCATAGAGAGCAAAGAGCATGATCAATTTTACAGAAGAGAAAATGCAATTTTATTTGTTTTGAAGTTTCTGGAGATGTTTGGCGGCATTGTTAAGAGGGAAGGGGATAATAGGATTTTTTCAGTATGAATTTTCTGGGCAGTGTTTGAGCTGTAATATTTTAAATCCTATTAGAACTTCCATTTTGAAATATATGAGTGACTTATAACATACATCCCTTTGTTTGATATTATTGCATTATTTTTTACTTATCATTTTATGTTCAAAAGTTTTATTTTGGAATTTTAAGCATTAAATTCGTGAGAAATAACAAACGATAGTAATGTTGTATTTTCTAGAAAAGCTTCTCATTATTTTACAATATCATTTTGTTTTTGGTTGTTCTCTTTTTTACAGTTTTATTCTTTATAAAAAGAATTTTTTGTAAAAAACATCCAATGGTCAATGACTGTCTTCAAATATTTCGCTGTTCTCTATTTAAAAAAGCGCTTAAAAACAGCTTATAATAAACCAAAAAGGCAGCAATATGCTGCCTTTTTGTTAAATTGAATAGGCTATTTTTACAGTCTTGATTTTAAAACTGATAGAGTATTCCTCCTGAAAAGCTTGCACCACTTATACCAGTTTTTGAAGCTTTTGTTGATAGCTGACATCACCATGAAGGGAGAGGTTAGCGGACAATTGTGGGCCACCTTCAACGGAACTTCCCGAGGGGTCACATTTATAATACTTATCAATATGGAATGTCTGATCATCACCAAAGGTTTTGATTAAGTTTACTTTTCCATAGAAAGACATAGGACGGCTGTTTTCAGTGGCAATGGTTTTTGTCAAACGTCCACCAACACGGGATTATCCATTGAGAAGGATTTTGCATCTCAATGGTCAGATTATCAGCATCTTTAATGGTATCAAACATCAAATGTTGATAGGCAAGCTGTGCCTGCGGTTCGAATGTTACGCCTTGGATACCTGTTGCAAATTGTTTGCTAACAGTTGTGGAGATCGTCAACATTTTTGCATTTTTCAATTTTG
>NZ_JBHIOZ010000073.1:0-6518 GCF_042195805.1 Bartonella sp. AP57NXGY
AGCAAGGAATTGTAAAATCAGGATTTGATAGCAAAAAGAGTAGAGGGAAAGACCTTTTACAAGGCGATATTAAAGCTGGCGGATCCACTATATTCGCTGTTTCTTATATTGGTGGCAAAACAGGATGAGCCAAAATCGTCATCAAAATTATTATATATCTAACATTTATATAGTTTTTGTCGGCATGGATAGGGTTTTCTAAATAGAAATTGATACTTCCTGATGAAATTATCAATGATCTTTCAGGTTATGTGGTAAATTTTTTTCGGATATTACAACGTCATTATCCTTTTTTATGGAACTGCTTTATGAAATTATTGGCGTTTCAGATGAGTAGCCATGAGGAGTTTCAACATTTAATACAGCAAGATCTAAAAACTTTTACGAATTTAGAGCGGACTTTAAGGTTTTTATATTTATAGTGATTAAGTTTTAGCGAGAAGGTAGTCGATTGCACAATCGGAGTTTCAATAGACCTGTAGCATATGGTTTAATCTTTTCAAAATTGAATTTTTATTCTGTTGTTTAGCAGAGGTTACCATTAAACATTTAAAATGGTCTGATTTTATTGTGCGCTATGACGGTTTCAATACTTTATGTTACCTTACCTTGATTTGAAGTTATGCTCCTCATGTAAAATAGAATGCATTTATATTGTTAATTCACATGTCTATTTTAAAGAGATTTCTCTCAAAGTGTGTCATATCCATTTTATAATAACGTTCGTGAATGGTCTAAAGCCTCTATGAAGTGTATAAAGCTATTATGCTTCCCATTTTTACGTTTTCAAGGTGAAAGGGGTACTCCCCTATACTATTTTAGCTCCCAATTTTGCGATAATCTTTGGTATTTCAGAGTGTTCAGAAGAAGAGTTTTTATTCCTTTCTTCAAGTGAATTTTATTGATGCCTCAATTTTTCCTGTTATGCATGAGCAGATGATTGTGAGTGATTTTAATGTATAGAGATTTGAAATGAGATAATCCTATGATATTTTAGACGCTTGCTCAATATGAATAATTATAAATTATCTTTATAAACCAAGTTATTAATTTATTTTTGTATTGAAGATTATTCTGGATAAGAATTTGTTCAAGAAAGAGGATTATCAAATGATGTCCACGCTGTTTGCACAAGTACAAGGGAACATTTCTTTTGTCTTTCAAATGATGTGCCAGAAATCCAAAAAACTTAATTTACTCTAAATAATAGGTGAAAACAGTTATTTCGTTTGAAAATAATTACAATTAGCGTGAGAGATTTTTCATCATCGACTGCGATATAGAAAAAGAAACAATACACATAAAAGACCTTTAAATGATCTTTGAAAGGTCTTTGAAGACCCTTTGAGAACCCCTTAAAAACTCTTTGAAAAAAATAAATTGGTACAAAACCTAGTGGCAAAATATACAAAACCTGCTGGCAAGCTACATACATTGTAGTTTGACACTAGGTTTTATACTAAGTGGGAAAAGGTGGGATTAGGTAGGAATACGTGGTAATTTGTTGTTTTTATGTATAAAATTTAGCATTAAATGCGCGTTTTGTCAAAATCTATTTTGACACCTAAAATTGTAAAAAAGAGCTAAAAAGAGCGAAAATTAGAAAAAAGTGCGTTTTCATGGTAAAAATGAGAGAGGGCTTTGAAAGGTCTGTGAAAACCCTGTAAAAAATTTTGAAAAGTCTGTGAAAGCCCAGAAAACCGCCTTTGAAGACCCTGTGAAAAAAATCAATCCAAAAGTTCAATTGACTCCAAAATCAGCCCAAAATAACCAAAAAAGCAAAAAAGATTTCCACTTTCATTTTTCATTTTAGAGAGGCATTAAGCTATATCTTATGTAGTTTCTGGATGTGCATTTTCAGCTTCTATTTGACGCTTTAAATGCAATTTTAGAAGAGGGAAAGTTGCTTCTACTTCTTCTGTGTCGTTGATGTCTTGAACAAGCTCTTGCAGTTTTCTATAAAGTTCCGCCGCTAATTCCGCTATATCTTCAGGGGGGATCTTTATATTTGCATCGCGATAGGTTGTATAAGCTATGCGACCAAGCTTTTTCATGAGTCCAGCAGGGATGGTAGGTGGAGATATATTGAAAGACTGAGTTTTCATCATGTTTATGAACATTTCATCTTCACCAGTCAAAAGCCAATTTAGGTTGACCCCAAATTTTTCTCCATATGATGTTAAAACGGTTGCGTCTGGGGTTCTATCACCGCGTTCGTAATTGCCAAGCCCTTGAATACTAATACCAATTTTAAGTGAAAATATATCACGAGATAAGCCTACAAGCTTCCTTACCTCTATGAGGCGTCTTGCTAATGGGGTTTTGGGTTCATTTCTTTGTCGTGTCATATTAAAGGGGCATTAAGCCGTATTTTGTGTAGTTTCTAGATGTACTCTTTCAGCCTCTATTTGACGCTTTAAATGAATTTTAAGAAGAGGGAAAGTCGCTTCGACCTCTTCCGTGTCGTTGATGTCTTGAACAAGCTCTTGTAACTTTTTATAAAGCTCTGCCGCTAATTCCGCTATATCTTCAGGGGGGAGTTTTATTTTAGCATCGCGATAGGTTGTATAAGCTATGCGACCGAGCTTTTTCATGAGTCCAGCAGGGATAGTTTGTGGTTTAAAACCCGCTGCTTTCGCTTTTGCCATGTCACTAAACATTTCGCCTTCACCAGTGACAAGCCAGTCTAAGGATATTCCACAGCGATCTTTATATATTCGCATTATAGATGCAGGAGGCTCTCGTAAACCCGTTTCATAATTGCGCATAGTCGTTTCGGGAATATCAAAATGTTTAGCAAATTGTTTGCGCTCTGTAAAACCAAGGGTGTGTCGTATTTCACGCAATCGTTTTGCCAGTTCTGTTGTAGGTTCTTTTTCAGGGCGTGCCAAAAAAATCACTCCAAATGACATTTGGGTATTTACAAAAGCCTATTTAGGCTGTATACCTATAATTACCGCCCGATATAGAGGGCAGATATTTTACAATTAACCCCACAAAAAACGGATGGTTTGAGCATCCGTTTGAAGCAGGAGCGAAGTTTATGACAACCACCCAAACATGCATTCAAGTATGGGATCGCCATAGTATTTTAGCCGAGCTACGCCGCCGTAACATGACCTTGGCGGAGCTCGCGAAAGCTTATCAACTCTCGTCATCCAGCGTGCAACACATTTGGACACGGTCTAACGAGAAAGCCGAACGTGCTATTGCCGATTTTATCGGTTTGCCCGTCGAGCAGGTTTTTAGCAACCGCTACCCCAAAAGTCGCCGTCGCATTTTTAAAGCAGCAAAACATGCCAACACAGATTCGCGTGCGCATTCCGCATTGCGCGGGAATGCTGCTTGAACTTCGTTACACGGCTTTGCGCTTTTGCGCATTTGCCATGAATTTAAATACCATAAGATAAAAAGGTTTATCAATGTCTAAAGATCAGTACGAAATAGGCAAGATAAATTGCATAGAGTTGCATCATAGAACAGCCGTTTGCATGGGTTGGTTCTGGCGATTAGATGGTGGTCATATTGTTTTTATAGGGAGTGGTTATGGTTGCTGCTTGTAATTTATGGACCCCAGAAGCCAAAAGAGAAATCCTCAATCCTTATTCGGAGGTTGAACGTTTGGAAGCTATGCTTGCCTGTTCTTTTAAGGCGGTGAGTGGTGGATTTAAGCATCTGCCGATCCGGTATATTATTGACCCTCCGCATGGCTTATTTGATGCGGCGTTAGCACGACAGATTGTTATTCATATTTTGCATTATCAGTTTGAGGTGCCACGGCGGCGTATTGTTGCGATACAGGCACGTCAGCGGACTTCTATTTCTCTATCTATGCAAGTGATTAACCGGCGTTTGGAAGAACCCGTTTTTGCGAAAGCTTATCGAAGATGGGCGGGGCGTGCGATGGATTTATTCTTTAAAGAGATCAGAAAGGCGGCGGCGTGATGGCACAGTTTCAAAAGCTTGCTCTTGATGTGATTGTGGTGCCGGAGCGTATACGCCCTGTGGATGATGAACATGCCAAGGCACTTGCACAATCAATAGTGCGGGAGGGATTGATGAATCCGATTACGGTGCGCCATACCCCCAATGCTAAAGAGGGCAATTATACGCTTATTGCTGGTGCGCATCGGCTTCGTGCTGCGGAGCTTTTGGGCTATAGTGACATTGATGCGGTTGTGGTGCAGGCGGATAAGGACAATGCTGCGCTTTTAGAGGTTGCTGAAAACCTCTTTCGCAATGAGTTGTCTGTTATTGACCGTGCGCTTT
Source organism: Bartonella sp. AP57NXGY (assembly GCF_042195805.1). Lineage (NCBI taxonomy): Bacteria > Pseudomonadati > Pseudomonadota > Alphaproteobacteria > Hyphomicrobiales > Bartonellaceae > Bartonella > Bartonella sp. AP57NXGY. Next base: position 4,270 of record NZ_JBHIOZ010000073.1, read on the forward strand.
TTGTCCAGACTTATCGCGAATTGTGGGAAAAAAAGTATGGGGAGATTAAGGTTGGTGGGGACGGTAGTAATCAACATAAAGCCAAAAAAGAGCAATTGGGTAAAGTTTACCCTATTGCTCAAATCAGTGATAATGCCTCTTCAAATGACAATAAAATCGGGTGTGAAGGGGACAAAGTGGCAAAGGGTCAAGTTGACCCTTTGCCAAATGATGGTGACTTAAATGGCAAAATGCAAAGTTTGCACTTTGCCAAACATGTAGCAGATCGTATTGGTTTATCGAAGGAGTCTGTGAAACTCCTCAATCGTATTTCCCAGCATTTACAGCCGGAGTTGCGCTCTGTTTTGCGGGGGACGGCATTGGCGGATAATCAAGCGCAATTGTTGAAGTTGGCGAAGATGGAGCCGGTTGCGCAACGGCGGGTGGCGATTGCGCTCCAACAGGTTGAGGGGGATTTACGGCGGGCTGTTGATTTGGTCAATGGGATTAATACACCTCCGCAAATTAATGAACAGGAACGGATTTTTGCGCAGTTATTAGGGGTGTGGCAGAGAGCAGATGTGCAGACAAAGGCGCGGTTTTGTGATTATTTGAACAAGCAATCGGGGGAGGTGCTGTCATGAAGAGGCATGGTTGCGGGCAGCTTGATTTTTTCCAAAAGCCGGTTTTTCCCTGTCGTGAACCCGTTGCGCAGATTGATTTAGGGCGGTTTCGCTCGCGCATTAAGCGTGCGATGGCGCGGGCTTTGAGAGAATGCCGGCATGAGCGCAGTGTGATTGCGGAGCGTATGGCGCATTATTTAGGGATTGGGTGTTTAAGTAAGGCGAGTTTGGATGCTTATGTTGCGGAAAGTAAGCAGGTGGATATTTCCCTGCCGCGGTTTAAGGCATTTGTGCGGGCGACAGAGGCATTTTGGCTCTGGGATGAGGTGGTGAGTGAAGATGGATTGTTGCTGTTGCAAGGGGATGAGGCGCGATTAGCAGAAATTGCGCGGTTGCAGCAGGAACAGCGGGAGATTGCAGCGCAATTGAAAGCCATGCGCGCAACGCCGGTTCGCATTAAAAGGGGGCAGCCATGAAGGAATGGTTTACTATTGCCGAATTGGCTGAAGCAGCTTTGCCAGGGTTGCCGAAAACATATAAAAGTCTTGAAAACCATGGACGGGCATATTGGAGAAAAAACTCTGAACTTTCGAGGAAAGTGGGAGGCAAAACCAAGCCGGTTTGGGAGTATCACATTTCCTTATTGCCGGAGGGGGCGCGGGCGGCATTGTTGGTGCGGTTTGGTAGGGCTGTTGATGTGAAACAAACGCAAGGGGAGCAAAAGGCAAGTATTTGGGTGCGTTATGAGGGGCTTTCCAAGGCGCATAAAAGGCGCTGTGAAGAGCGTTTGAAGGCACTTTGCTTTTGGGAAGATTTACTCCATGCTGGTATGGGTGTGCATGATGCGGCAAGTTTGAGTGCGGTGCAATTTGGTGTGAGCCGGATGTCGCTTTTTAATTGGCGGCAGATGGTGGAGGGGTATGAGCGCCCTGATTGGTTGGCAGCGCTTGCGCCTTGTTATGGTGAGGAGAATGTTTCGCAATTTGCGCCGTGTCATGAGGGGGCGTGGGAGGTTTTTTGTTCGGATTATTTGCGCCCCTCTCGCCCTGCTTTTTCGGCGTGTTATCGGCGGATGGTTTCGGTTGCGCAGGAGCGGGGTTTTGAGCCCATTCCTTCAGAGCGGGCTTTGCGGCGTCGTTTTAAGGCGCAAATTTCCAAAGCGGTTGTGGTTTTAGCACGTGAGGGAGAAGAAAAGGCAAAAAAGCTTTATCCAGCCCAACGGCGTGATCGCTCGAGCCTGCATGCACTGCAAGCTGTGAATATGGACGGGCATAAGCTGGATGTTTTTGTGAATGTTCCTTGGACAGAAAAGCCTGTGCGGCTTTATCTGATTGCCATTCAAGATCTTTATTCGGGCAAGATTTTATCGTGGCGCTTGTCGGATGCTGAGACTTGGGAAATCGTTCGTTTGGTGATTGGGGACATGGTGGAAGCTTATGGCATACCGGAGCGTATGACCTTGGATAATGGGCGTGCCTTTACCAGCAAGTGGATTTCTGGAGGTGTGCAAAACCGTTTTCGTTTTAAGATTAAGCCGGATGATCCGCAGGGGCTTTTGACGAGTTTGGGTGTGCAATTGCAATGGACCACCCCTTATAGCGGACAGTCTAAACCGATTGAGCGGGCATGGCGTGATCTGGCAGAAGC
>NZ_JBHIOZ010000074.1:0-6393 GCF_042195805.1 Bartonella sp. AP57NXGY
AATAAAACTTACAAGCATGTTGAATAAAATGATATTAATTGGCTATTTGGGAGCTGCTCCTGAAAGCAAAAATGAATTTTGGTGCCGAAACATTCAATTTTCGTATGGCTATCTCTGAGAGCTATGCAGATAAAAATACCAATAAAAAGTAGACAAAACAAAATGGTATTCCGTGGTGCTTTTTAAGCTACATACATTTGGCAAAATTTGTTCTTCAGTACAGAACTGCCCCTTTTTCCGAATGAATGAGAGGAACGGTTTTTTTAATGGTCAACGCTACAAAGGATGCAATCAGCACTTTCAAGAAACCACTAACCAAAAAACCTAATGAACTTATTAAAACTGTCAGCAAAGGGACCTGTGTCATATAAGCCACCCATGGTATTCCAAAAGAATAGACTATCCCAATGCCACCCACAGTATTTATCACAAATAATATTATAAAATTTAACCGGTGCCAAAATAATTCTACCATAAAGCCAATAAAAAATGCAGCAAATGGAAAACTAATCAGATAACCACTCGTAACTCCTGAAAAAACACTAATTCCACCACGACCACTAGGCAATAGAGGTAACCCAATCGCAATAAGAACAAGGAAAAGAAGTGATGCTAAAGCTCCCCTTTTCGCTCCAAGTATAGAGCCTGCTAACATCGGAGCCATAGACTGAGCTGTAATAGGGACGCCCAGCAAAAAAGGAAGATAAATAGGAGGAAAAAGACTCAAAACAGCGTAAATAGCGGCAAATAAAGCAATATAAACTAAATCTTTTGTATTCACTGAATTATTCCTTCACTAGGGAAAAGCTTTCGTTATTGTTGTACAATTAATAAAAAGTATCAGATTTATAAAAGTACACTTTAAATGCCTTAGATATAGAGAAAAATACTATAATAATTTATTTTAATAACATCACTTATATGAATCATATTAGATTCTACAGTGTTTAATTACATCATAAATTACTATAGTTAAATTCAATAATAGTGATATATGAATATTATATAATAACAATATAACAAAATAATACATTTATTTTAGTTATTATGCTTTGAATGAATGAGAGGAACAGATCTTTTAATCGCGAGTGCAATAAAGGATGCAATCAATACTTTTAAACAATCGCCTATCAAAAAAACTGATGAAGCCATTAAAACCTTCAGTAAAGAAACTTTGGTCATATAAGCTGTCCATGGAACACCAAAAGAATAAACTATCCCAATGCCACCAAAAGTATTTATTATAAATAATGTTATAAAATTTAACCGCTGCCAAAAAAACTCTACCATTAAACCAATAAAAAATGCGGCAAATGGAAAACCTATTAAATAACCACTTGCAATTCCTGAAAAGACACTGATTCCACCACGACCACCAGGCAACAGAGGCAATCCAATCGCAACAAGAACAAGAAAAAGGAGTGACGCTAAAGCACCCCTTTTTGCCCCAAGTATAGACCCTGCTAGCATCGGTCCCATCGATTGAGCCGTAATAGGTACCCCTAGAAGAAAAGGAAGATAAATAGAAGGGAAAAGGCCCAAAATAGCATAAATAGCGGCAAATAAAGCAATATAAACTAAATCTTTTGTATTCATTTGATTCTTCTTTTACTATAAAAACTTTTATTATTATGAGATGCTATATCAATAGTATCAGCATCATAAGAACGCGCGTCCAATGCTTCAGCCACTTCTGAAGCCATTCTTATGGTTCGTATAATTAAAGGTATCGCAAGAGCAACAATGTTAGTATTAAGTCCTCGTGCTTGCTGTGCTTCATGTACCTCATTAAACTTTTCACCCAAAAGAGGAATAAACCTGATCGCCATAGAGATAACCATACTCACTTTTGATGGATTTATACCAAAACAACGAAAGGGCTGGAGGCCTGCTTCAATTGCATCCACCATATCTGACACTTTTGTTGTGAATGAAATAACTGATGATAAAGAAAAGAGGATAACAAGACGTAATATGACCTCAACCCCCGTAAGCCAACCGCTAAAAATAGTTTGAAATACAAATAGAAGAACTAAAAGCAATCCCATCGATTTAAATTGCTTTATCACAGTTTTGAAAGGGATTTTGGCGACTCTATAGAATAAGATGACCAACAATAAAAATAAACCAAGAAGCGCTATGGAAGAAACCATTATTATAAAAGTTCCACAGGCCGTAAGAAATAATAACTTAACTCCAGGACTTAACCTATGAATAAATGTATCCCTCGGAATATATAAACCGATCATGACATTCTTCTTATATACTCCTTTATAGCAACAAAAGGTACATCATCAATTGCTATCTCCCCCTTATCAAAAACCAGCACTCTATCAAACTTTTTCAAAAACTCTAAATCATGCGATACAACTATTGCCGTTTGCGGTAATTCTTCTATCACTTGCGTAACGCGATGCTTATTTCGCAAATCAAGTAATGTCGTCGGCTCATCAAAAATAATGTAGTCTGGTTTCATTGCAACTACACTAGAAATAGCAACAAGTTGTTTTTGCCCACCACTTAATAAATGGACAGCGTGATTTCTGAAATCTTGAAGTTCATAGCGCTGTAAAATTTCATCTACACGCTCCTTAATTTCATCTTTATTAAGCTTTAAATTTTTGAGACCAAAGGATAAATCCTCTTCAACTAATGGTAAAACAATCTGATTATCGGGATTCTGAAAAACAAATCCAACTTTACGTTTTACTGCTTTTGCATCGCGTTTTGTATCAAGCCCATCAACGCTTACAAAACCATGAGATGGTAATTGGAGCCCATTAATAAGGCGAACAAATGTACTTTTTCCAGAACCATTCGCACCTATAATAGCAACTCGTCTTTCGGTAAGCTGTACAGTAATATTTCTTAAAACACACAAATCACCAAAAACTTGTGTTACCTTATCAAATTTTATAATCCCCAAGGTTTATTCCAATCAATCCCTTTTATTAGCTCTTCTTTCTCTATCGCTTCAGTTTATAACCTAAAAGTAATAACAAGCACCATAGAGGAATAATAATGACTGCCAAACTCATATCAGGCATCTGTACAGGAATATATGCTTCAAGAAAAGGCAAGCTTATTCCTATCATATCAAAAAGTCGAGTCATCAATCCATTTTTCCCAAAACCACTGACAAACATAATGCAAAATAATAAAACAAGAAAGCAGAGGCAAAGATAGTTAGCGTAAGGATATAAACCAAACGCATAAATAAAATCGCCCTTTCTGTTCTTATGGGCATTGCGAAATTTCAAATGAACAATAACAATAATAGCCCAAGTAATCACTGCTGCTGCAGTTGCAAGAGCCATGATCCGCATGAAACTATTATCAGGAACAAGAGCATTAACAACGACAATCAACGCCGTACATAATGAAGAAAAAAGGATAGCAATATAAGGAACACGAGCAGCACTCAGTTTACTAAAAATATGTGGTGCATTTTTTTGTACAGCTAAACTATAAAGCATACGGCCATTAGAATAAATGCCACTATTGTAAACAGAAATAGCAGCCATAATCACCACAAAATTCAAAATATGACCAGCAGCAGGAATTCCTATAGTCTCGAAAATTGTGACAAAAGGACTACCATTTTTTCCAATCATATTCCAAGGGCTGATTATCATAATAATGCTGATAGATCCAATATAAAAAATTATAATCCTCCACATAACTTGACGGATAGCCGCTGGAATTGTTTTTTGTGGATTAGATGCCTCTCCAGCAGCAATACCAATAAGCTCCGTTCCTCCAAAAGAAAACATTACTACAGAAGTTGCTAAAACAACCCCTACTGCTCCATAAGGGAAAAAACCACCATGGTCCCAAAGATAATGAATATTCGCTTGATTTTCCCCTAGTCCAGTGACAATGAGAAAAATTCCAAAAATAATCATACCAATAACAGCAGCCACTTTGATCAAAGCGCAAACAAATTCAAATTCTCCATAAAAACGAACATTAAACAAATTAACAAATGTAACAAATAAAAGAACAATGAAAGATGTCTTCCAATGATCAATCAAAATCCAATGATCAAGGTAAAACCCTATCACTGTAAGTTCAGCCATGCTCACAAGAATATAAAGAAACCAATAATTCCAACCTGTTATGAAACCAGCTAATCTCCCCCAATATTTATAAGCAAAAAAACTAAATGCTCCTGAAGACGGTTCTTCTACTGACATTTCACCAAGCATTCGCATAATGAAATACATAATAAGCCCGCCGACAAGATAAGATAAAATAACTGAGGGACCAGCTAATTGAATTGCCTCGGTTGACCCATAAAAAAGTCCCGTCCCAATAACGCCACCCAAAGCAATCATTTGAATATGGCGATTTTGAAGGCTACGCTTCAATTCCTCGTGCTTTTTTTCAGACATCATGCCTCACTACTTTTGTTGAACTTAACCTCAACTTTTATTGAAAAATTAGGCACCTCTTTCAAAAAACACAAAACAAACGTAAACTTATTTTCTTATCATAATGCAACTCCTTATTTTTTTGTGCATTATACGTATGTCCCGTTGAAGTTTTAAGAAAAAATATGCTCCACCCTTTATTTAAATTAATGTCCTTCATTTTCGTTACACTAACCATTATAGCATTGGTCATTGATAACGCACACTCTGTAATCACATCACATTGGACAACAACCCCCTTTAATAAAATTTTAACAAACCTTCTGCAAACAGATATCTATCACCTTAATCAATCTCTATGCAAGGTAATGCCTGATTTTCTGTCCTCAATTTGCATTACTCTCACTTATTTACCCGCATGGTCTATCTTTGGTGCTTTAGCAATAGTATTTTGTATCTTAAATTACGAAAAACAAAAGCCTTTTCACAAAATATCATATGCATATAACGAAGAGTACATTTGATCTTTAAAAAAACTTCTAGAGCTCTCTGTACTATAACATAATCGATGTCGCTTAAAACCCCTCACTCTATTAAAACAACTGAAGATCACTTGATCATCAGAAAAAATTAAAACGCTTCATTATAAATATAGGCGCTCACTTATGATTTCTATAGATAACGATAACATCACTTTATTTGTATCAATTTAAAAAAATTAGCGAATAAATCTACCTCCCATCTATAAGAAAACTCTGTACAGAAAAAACTTAAAATATTGCAGTTCATATATTTTTCTATGGCTGTTTCTTTAATACTCTACAAAAACTTTTCTTAATTTTCGTACTAGAAACCCCATATAAAAAAACGTCTTCTAATATCAGCTCTCCTTATAAGATTGGAACTTATTAAAATTAATGAAGAAGCTTATAAAAATTATTCTACAAGTCTAACAAAATGCGTGAAATAAAAACTCATCTGTAAATAATTGCAATTGTGATAAAAAATATTTCGCACCTTCTCCCTATTGAGAAAATGGTAAGATAACAGCTTCAGTAACACTCTAGTTCTTTTAAATCTGAAAATCGTCTCGCTAAAATATCAACTTTTTTAGATATCTCATCCAAACTTTTCCATTGATTAGTTACCTCTCGAGAAAGTTCCTCAATGAATTTTTCTTGGTAAGCTAGCTTCATTTCTAATTCTATCAGCCGATCTTCATCCGACATGATTTTTACTCCCTCTAAAATAAAAAACGTGATTAATTTTATTAATCCTCCTCCCTTTTTCTTCCCATAAAAATGAGAAGTAACTTCTCAACTAATTCTACTCATCTATTTGCACATTATAAAAGGTTTATGATGATCTTTATTTTCCCAATCACTCTATGCAACAAATTTCTTTCTTAAGAATCAGAAAATGTTTTTATCTTTACTAAGTTATCTTGACACCATTTTTCATCCTAAAGATCTACATTCCCAGCTTCTTAATTTAAGTGCTATCGTAAATTGAAAAGCATTTTATAGCATTAAGGTCAAAGAATACTTTCCTCTGACTTTTACATACTTCTCCTTCAAATTATTATCATATGTATAAATTATTGAAAAAATGCATTCTTGCTTTTATACGTACTTTTAGCTATTACCCTCAAATTAGTTTTGTCTCATTGACTTACAAACCTATGCCGCATTAGCTCAGTTGGTAGAGCACATCATTCGTAATGATGGGGTCGCTGGTTCGAATCCGGCATGCGGCACCACTTTTTGTATTTAGCATATTGAAATATATAGATTTTTTTCTTTAAATAACCATTTTCAGACCACCTTTTAGACCACCTTCTACAGCTTATATAATTTTATCTAATTTGTTCTTATTTGCTCCTTATTTTTCTTTGGAATGAAGGCTAAGATCTCTTTTTTTCTCCACCTCACTGCTCTCCCTAACTTATATGGCTCCGGAAACAACCCCTGAAGCACCCAATTGCGAATCGTTGTTGTGGATACACTAAAAAGCTGTGCAC
>NZ_JBHIOZ010000075.1:0-6361 GCF_042195805.1 Bartonella sp. AP57NXGY
TCGCTTATGTATCTTCACCTTTGGGTAAACGTGTAATGATAAAAATTATAAAAGTATCATAGCAATATCATTGAGAATTTCTATCAATTAGGATAGTATCAATTGTCAATGTTATTAAAAACCTCTCAAAATAAATAGAGAATCATCAAGATAAATAGAGAAACATAATGAATCGTCGCCACCGTATTTATGAAGGCAAGGCTAAAATTTTATATGAAGGACCTGAACCAGGAACTTATATTCAATTTTTTAAAGATGATGCAACAGCCTTTAATGCAAAAAAACATGAAATTATCGACGGAAAGGGCGTTTTAAACAACCGAATTTCGGAACATATCTTTAGCCACCTTGGACGTTTAGGCATCCCAACACATTTTATCAAACGTATAAACATGCGCGAACAGCTTATTAAAGCAGTGGAAATCATTCCGTTGGAAGTTGTTGTTCGCAATGTTGCGGCCGGCTCTCTTGCTAAGCGTTTAGGTCTGGAAGAAGGAACCCCGCTTCCACAATCCATCATTGAGTTCTACTATAAAAATGATTCTCTCGATGATCCCATGGTGACAGAAGAACATATCACGGCTTTTGGGTGGGCTGTCCCACAAGAGATAGAAGATATCATGCAACTTTCAATTCGTATTAATGATTTTCTTTCTGGGCTTTTTGCCGGTGTTAACATACAATTAATTGATTTTAAAATGGAATTTGGTCGCCTGTGGGAAGATGAAACAATGCGCATTGTTCTTGCTGATGAAATCTCTCCTGATTCTGCACGACTATGGGATATGCAAACACACGAAAAAATGGATAAAGACCGTTTTCGTCGTGATATGGGTGGGCTTATTAATGCCTATCAAGAAGTCGCCAAACGTCTTGGTATTATGAATGAAAATGAACCAATACGACCAAGTGGTCCCGTTCTCGTAAAGTAAACACAAGATAAAATAACATCATCTTCTACAAATACTCCTCTTCAAATGAGAGGTTCTTTTAAAAAGCAGGAAGTAAAATAATGAGAGCACGCATTACAGTTACTTTAAGAGAAAGCGTTCTTGATCCACAAGGAGAAGCAATTGTCGGTGCTTTAAAAAGTTTGGCTTTCGAAGGCATTCAATCCATTCGTCAAGGAAAGGTTTTTGATATTGTTCTTGATGATCTACCTTCTGAAACCGCAAAGAGAAAACTTGAACAAATGTGTGAAGAGTTACTCGCAAATACTGTCATTGAAAATTATACAATCGAACTTCTGTAAGTGAAACACTCATGAAAACTGCCATCATTCAACTTCCTGGATTAAATCGTGATCGAGATATGGTTGCAGCATTACATCATATAACGGGAGTTGAGCCACTAAAAATTTGGCAAACAGAAACAACAATTCCAGATGTAGATGTTATTATTATTCCTGGTGGTTTTTCCTATGGCGACTACTTAAGATGTGGTGCAATTGGAGCGCGAACTCCCATCTTAAAAGCCATTCGTGAAAAAGCACAAGAAGGGACTACAATAATAGGGATCTGTAATGGATTTCAAATTTTGTTGGAAGCGGGATTATTACCCGGTACTTTAATGCGTAACGCTTCTTTAAAATTTGTTTGTCGTGAAATCAAACTTGAAGTCGTCAATGCCAAGACAAAATTTTCTCGATATTATTCTAAAGGACAAATTATTCGTTGTCCTGTTGCTCATCACGATGGGAATTATTTTGTTGATAGTGAAACATTAAAACAAATGGAAGATAATGAACAAATTGTTTTTCGTTATGCAGAAAATACAAATCCTAATGGCTCAATGAAAGATATTGCTGGTATTGTTAATAAAGCTGGTAATATTCTTGGTATGATGCCTCATCCTGAAAACTTTATTGAACCCGCCCATGGCGGTATTGACGGTCGTTTACTTTTTCAAAGTGCTTTAGAGTTAGTAAAGGGATGATGCCGCAAAAATCCTCGAGCTCCATAATTATAAAACAAAGGTCGATATCTCATATCGTAAATCTATGAACGAAATTCTTCACAAACAACAATGGATATTATTGCTCTAAATACATAATTATTTAAGATCGTTTTTGGTCTTAAATCCCACCAAACAAACGAACAAAATCTTCAGCTTACGGTCTATGAATATTTTTATTATTAAACAACATTATTGCTTATAATAGCTGCTAGATAGAAACTAAAATGCTGAATTTCAGTTAATTTAACGGATAAATACTCATGAAGCCTTGCGATAACATCACTATTACACCAGAGCTCATTGCACAACATGGCCTAAAAGAGGATGAATATCAACGTATCTTGACGTTAATTGGTAGAGAACCAACATTTACTGAACTAGGAATTTTTTCTGCAATGTGGAATGAACATTGTTCCTATAAATCCTCTAAAAAATGGCTAAGAACTCTTCCAACAGAAGGAAAATGTGTCATTCAAGGGCCTGGTGAGAATGCTGGTGTTGTTGATATTGGTGAAGGAGAATGTGTTGTTTTCAAAATGGAAAGCCATAACCATCCTTCTTATATTGAACCTTATCAAGGTGCAGCGACAGGCGTGGGTGGTATTTTGCGTGATGTCTTCACAATGGGAGCCCGTCCTGTCGCCGCTATGAATGCATTGCGATTTGGCGCTCCTGATCATCCGCGAACACGCCATCTTGTTTCTGGTGTTGTTTCTGGAATAGGTGGTTACAGCAATTCTTTTGGTGTTCCAACGGTTGGTGGAGAAGTCAATTTTGATGAACGTTATAATGGCAATATCCTCGTTAACGCTTTTGTCGCCGGTATTGCAAAGACAGACGCCCTTTTTTATTCTAAAGCACAAGGCATCGGACTCCCTGTTGTTTATCTTGGTGCGAAAACAGGACGTGATGGTGTCGGTGGAGCAACAATGGCTTCTGCTGAATTTGATGATTCAATCAGTGAAAAACGTCCAACCGTTCAAGTCGGTGATCCTTTTACAGAAAAATGTCTTCTTGAAGCATGTTTAGAGCTCATGGAACTTGGAGCCGTGGTTGCTATTCAAGATATGGGGGCAGCAGGTCTCACCTCTTCTGCCGTTGAAATGGGTGCAAAAGGAAATTTAGGGATACAGCTTAATCTCGATACAGTTCCTGTTCGAGAAGAAAATATGACAGCCTATGAAATGATGCTTTCTGAAAGCCAAGAGCGTATGCTCATGGTTCTTAAACCAGAGTTAGAAAAGCAAGCAGCAGCAATTTTTCATAAGTGGGGGCTCCATTTTTCCATTATTGGAAAAACAACCGATGATCTACGTTTCCGCGTATTTCATCAAGGGGAAGAAGTTGTCAATCTTCCCATCAAAGAACTTGGTGATGAAGCACCTGTTTATGACCGTCCTTGGAGTGAGCCGGCAAAAAAAACACCCTTAAAAGCAGAAGACGTCAAAAAAGTTGAAAATCTTGGTGATGCACTTGTGACCTTATTGAATTCTGCTGATCAAAGTTCACGGCGATGGATTTATGAACAATATGATACCCTTATCCAAGGAAATAGCCTTATTCGCCCAGGAGGTGATGCAGGCGTTATCCGTGTAGGCAACAATAGCAAACGTGCTCTTGCTTTTTCTTCTGATGTAACACCTCGCTATTGTGAAGCAGACCCTTATGAGGGAGGGAAACAAGCTGTCGCAGAATGCTGGCGAAACATTAGTACGACAGGTGCAACACCGTTAGCTGCTACAGATAATCTCAATTTTGGGAACCCTGAAAAACCTGAAATTATGGGACAGCTGGTTTTTGCTATTAAAGGGATCGGGGAAGCTTGTAGAATCCTCGATTTCCCTATCGTTTCAGGCAATGTTTCTCTTTACAACGAAACAAATGGGGAAGCCATTCTTCCAACCCCCACAATTGCTGGTGTAGGACTTCTTAATGATTGGTCTAAAATGGTCACAATAAGTGGTATGCAAAATGGAGATATTCTTGTTTTAGTAGGAAATTGCGGCTCCCATTTAGGACAATCAATCTATGCACGTAACATTTTAAATATTGATGCAGGTGCCCCCCCCCCTGTAGATTTACAACTTGAAAAAAAGCATGGTCAATTTGTTCGAGATGTCATACATCGTGGTTTTGTTCACGCCGCCCATGATCTTTCTGATGGAGGATTAGCGATTGCGCTTGCAGAAATGGTCATTAAAGCAGGTAAAGGGATCAAAGCAAAATTAAGCAACCAATCACCAGAACATGCAGAACTTTTTGGAGAAGACCAAGGACGTTATCTTTTAGCCGTCAAACCTCACTCTCTTAATAGTCTTAAAGAGCGTGCACAAATCAATACAGTTTCTTTAACAGAGCTAGGTCAAGTTGCAGGTGATGCACTTGATATAGATGGAATACTAAAACTTTCTATAGACAAACTCACAAAAGCCTATGAAAATTGGTTTCCACAATTTATGGGTGAAGAGTAAAAATTGTTGTTTTTAAACAGCTCTTACAAAAAGTGAACAACATAGGAGAATAATGATGGCGATGAGTGCCCATGCAATTGAAACGCTTATTCGTGAAGGCATTCCCGATGCGACTGTAACAATTCGTGATCTTGCTGGAGATGGAGAACATTATGCGGCAGAAGTTATTTCTGAAAGTTTTCGCGGTAAAACCCGTGTTCAACAACATAAAATGGTCTATGATGCCCTTAAAGGCAATATGGGAACTGATCTTCACGCCTTAATGTTGCAAACAAATATCCCCAAATAATCTAAAATTTTTTCTTGCATTCATTCACTCAATACGATTTAAAAACAGTACGAGTATAAATTACACACTTATAAAAATCCAAAATATCGAGGGATAAAAATGACCACTGTTCATGATTTTATTGATAACGAGATTAAAACAAACGACGTCATTTTATTCATGAAAGGAACACCTGACGCTCCGCAATGCGGATTTTCAGGACAAGTTGTTCAAATCCTTGACTATTTAGGATTGAATTATAAAGGGATTAATATCTTAACTTCTGACGAATTGCGTCAAGGGATCAAAGATTACTCAAATTGGCCAACAATTCCACAGCTTTATGTCAAAGGTGAATTTGTTGGAGGCTGTGATATTGTTAAAGAAATGTTTCAAAACAATGAGTTACAGGAACTTTTGAAAGAAAAAAATATTCCTTATAATCAATCATAGGTATCTTTCATTTTATTCAGACTCTAAAAAAGAGCTGTTTTCAGACGAAATTTTTATTTCAAGGATGCCATATGTCATATTCAGTCGATGAACAAACGCATAGTGATGCGATTAGAAACAAAATTGGCTATAAAGAATTTGTTGTTCTTATTGCTTCTCTCATGGCTATTAACGCTATAGCTGTTGATATTATGCTGCCAGCTATGCCCAATATTTTGGACGGCTTAAATGTTCTTAATGAAAATGATCAACATTATATTATTTCGAGTTATCTTATTAGCTATGGTATTGCTCAAATATTTTTCGGTCCTATAAGCGATCGGTATGGACGACGTAAACTTATTCTTCTCGGGCTTGCTTTTTATTCATTTACGGCGATTGGCTGTGCCTTTGTAACTGATTTTTCTCTCTTACTTATTTTGCGTATCTTGCAAGGCATTGGAGGAGCTGCTATGCGCGTGCTCACAGTTTCCGTTGTACGTGATCTCTACAGTGGTCGAAAAATGGCAGAAGTTATGTCTATTGTTATGATGGTTTTTCTTGTTGCACCAATGGTTGGTCCCGCAACAGGACAGATCATTTTACTGCTCGGACATTGGCAATATATTTTTATTTTCATGGCAATGATTGGTTTCGGGCTGATGATTTGGATTCAATTCCGCTTGCCTGAAACACTTCATGAACAACGCCCTCTTTCCTTTTCTTCAGTTAAACACAACTTATGGGTTGTTGTGACAAATCGTACAACACTTTGCTATACACTTGCAACTTCTATCATTTTAGGGTGCATTTTTATCGCTGTTAATACATCACAACAAACCTATGAAGGAATTTATAACTTAGGCTTTTGGTTTCCTATCGCATTTGCCATCGGTGCTGCATTTCAGGCTTTCTCATCATTCATGAATTCTCGACTTGTCGGACGTCTTGGGATGAGACGTATTGCTCATACTATGCTTTTGCTCTTTTGTGCCACTTCATGCATTTGGTTTATTGGCTCCATCTTAGCAGGTGGTGTTATCCCTTTTCCTTTTTATATGACGTTATATTGTATATTAATGTTTACCTGTGGTGGCATTATGGCCAATTTCAATACACTCGCTCTCGAATCTGTAGGCGAAATTGCTGGAACAGCATCTTCTGTATCCGGCTTTCTTCAAACATCTATCGGTGCAGGACTTAGCTTTTTTATTGCCCAACAATTTGATGAAAC
>NZ_JBHIOZ010000076.1:0-6354 GCF_042195805.1 Bartonella sp. AP57NXGY
CTATTGCCTCTCTTATCGAAGCACTATCGAGTGGTAGAATCGTCATGACACATCATTTCTATAACACTCTTTTAGTGATATTATGCTCTTTTTTATTCATATATCACATTGATTTATATGTTTTTTTAAGTATGGGGTTCATAAATAAAGGTTAGGGAATAGGATTTTCCAATATTCTTCTACAAAACATATCTTATTCTTCTAACTTTCTCTAATAATTTTTTGAATTTTGCTAAGTTCTCTTGTGAAAAGCTATTGTTGAAACTCTTGACATAGACTTAACGTGCAGTACATTGTACTACAATTGAATAGGGGATTTAGAAATGGGAAAAATTCAAGCCCGCATACCTGATCAAGTTCAAGAAATTGCAAGTGCAGTTATTAAGTCTACGGGTTTAACTGTATCGGATGCAGTACGCATGTTTATGACCCGCATTGCTAGAGATCGAACATTACCGCTTGGATCTTTCAACCAAATCCGGAAACATTACGAGCTATCGAGGATGCCGAAATGGGATGCGTCGAACATACATCATTAGACAGCTTAAGGACCATGATACGGGAAGATAGAACCGAAATGCGTAAATCTGAAAAGAAAACCTAAGCTTGCTATATTGTCTATACGCGTTCATTCCGGTCTGACCTTAAACGTGAAAGCAAAGGTAGGTATGCTAATACACTAGAGAAGGATTTGCTGCTTGTGGTCAAAGCGTTAGCGGAGAATGAACCGCTAAAAGCGCATTGGAGAGATCATGCGCTAACAGGTCAATGGCGCAATTGTCGTGATTGTCATATCAAACCAGATTTAGTTGTGATCTATCGAAAGTCGAATACCAAAACACTAGAGCTCTTACGACTTGGTTTGCATTCTGAACTACGCTTATGATTGGATCTCCAATTCATAGTAAAAAGAATTTTTCGAAGTTTTTGCTTGTATGACAGTTTTTCTAATTCTTTGAGAACCACTGCTTCAAATGAGCGAAGATGTTGTCTATCGCATCCATGAGGCGTGCAAAATCAAGAATAAGCAAAAAAAGAAAAAATGCTATCCACTTCATCAAGCGAGATATCATTTTCACGCTTTGATAGGTGATGATCATTTCTTTTTCTGATTCTGTAAGCTCTATATCGTCTTGTGTTTTTTTTCTAGCCATGTTTCCACCCACACAAGCATTCACCTAGATTATTGTGCTTTAAGATCTCTCTTGCTAAATTGGAACTGATGGCGTTCAGATCTTGCCGGCTTAAATAAATAGGTAACCAACCAACACAAGAAGAAGCATATTTATTTGTCGTGCAACCAGTCAGAGAGAGCAGCATGCACATCAGCATCACTTTTTTGATTAACTTCACTTTCCACCTCCAGCCGTGTTGTGGCTGCTTTTAAAGCTTTTTCTGTTTGCTTTTGTTGCTCTGCTTTTTTCCCAAGAGTAAAAGCTCTTGCTAAGGCAATAAAAAAAGCGGCTAAAGCCGCACCTGTTACCATCAAGTTTCTTTTCATCCATAAGATCATAGGCGGTGCTCCTGAAAGCGTTTAGCAACAAAGAAAATACCAGTACATGCGGCTAAAACCATAATGGCGGCTAAAGCCCATTGAATGGGTCCATTGCCCACTAAAAATCCACCAAGACCTGAGAAAGAACCAATAATCGGTGCCAATGCTTCTGCTTTGAAAACCCCCGTTGGTGCTTGCGTTTCTACTGTTTGATAATTGGAAGAAACATAAGCCCCTTTCGCCCATAGTCCTGCCTCTGCTACACGCCGGTGTACAAGACCTTGTAAACGTTTGCCTCCCGCTTTGGTCCATTTCTGCAATTCGGTTGGTACAGATTCATAATCCCCCGATTAAGCCTTTTAAGTAGTGTTCTATAGCCTTCTTGAGGGCTTAACGTGTTGCCTATGATTTTCATGGCAAGATCTGGATATTGCGTGAGTGCTTGCGCATCTTCATCGCTATACCCTTTAGAGCGTAAAAATTGCAAAGTTTGTTTATATTGTGCGCGTTCCTTGTTGCCCTGCCGCATAAGGATAGATGCATTTGAAAAACTTTCTTGTGGTGTCTTTCCTAACGCAAGCCCTGCAAAAAAATCCATTAAATGCTCGGAAAATTCTGATTTTCTAAAACGCTCCCATAAGCTACTTGGATTTGCTCCTGTCTGAACAAAGTTATCAAGTGACTTGATATAATCTGTTTTTTGTTCAAGATCACCACTTGCTTTTAAATGCTCCTCTTCTGGTAAGTGTGCATTCAAATGTTTTTCTTGAATCAATCAAAATCACTTGCTTGCACATCATAAGCGGGGCTGATGTGTGGGTAAAAACTATAGAAGAAAGGAGTAAAAATGATTCTTATGAATCGTCTTAAGAGCCAAGGGCTGTAGCAACACCCACGAGCTGGTTTTGTACACTTTCAAAAATGATATCTTTACCTGCTCCCAAGGTGATATTCCCGCTCTGCTCACCATTTGCATAAACAGGATTGGTACCAGCGATAATATCGGCTCCAACACCATGAATGCTGCCTTATTTAAAGTGCCACCCGCTTGAATAAAGAAGGAGACGGCTTTGATCCCCTACTTCATTCGTGATTTTATCCAACGACCTTTTAACGATGGGGAGGACGCTTTGGTGATCGCTTTTGTAAAGCTTTTTGCTTTTGCTGACGTTTTCTTTCATCCTCAAAATGCGTTAGTAAAGCGCGTTCCTGTTTCGTTTTGTTGGTCACACCAAAGGTGTCATTGTCCATCAATTGCTGATATCCAGCTAGCACCAAATTAGCTAAAAACGAGTCACTTTTCAGAGGTTGTACAAAATAGAGCCCTTTTGAATCTTGCAATTTATACCGGAAACCTGCTTTTTTCATACACTCATAAACTGAGGCAAATTCACTCGCATACGAATTCATATCACTAGAAGAAGCATAAACCGGTTTCCAGCCACATTTTGATAAGGATTGTTGGATCATCGCTTTATCGACACCTGGCTTTTCCCATAATGCTAAAGTTGATGGAGGAGGTTGGTTAACACATCCAGCTGTATTTAAGAGAGCTATGCAACTCAATAGTTTTAAGATTTTCTTCATTTTTTCCCTCTTTCAATGGATTTATTTACTATAAAACAGCTCGGAAGCTTGTTGATATTTTCTGTCATCGCTGCTTAAAACAACGGTGACCAATATTGAGATGATGGATTGAGGAAACAATCCCGTCATTTCAAGCAAAAGCAAGGATGAGGGATTGTTGACCATCACAAACAGCAAGACTTAAGGTTTGCATTCAGGTGCATTTTTATATTTTTTACAAAAAGGGCTGTTTAAGCGCTTCTTGACACTGCGCCTCGGGATGACAGCGCCTGGACGACAAATGGGAAGGTTTTCGGCTTTATGATTCTCGCACCAAGTCCCTCCCCCCACTTTATCACGGAAACCTGATTGAACCATGCAAGCATAAATTGTTGCTTTTGCATTAATGCTCTGCTTTCTGTTTTCTGGATCGACATCATAAGGCGTTGGCATGCCACATTCTAACAAGGCTTTTCCTACCTCAGTAAAATCTGCTCCCGGTTTCTCCCAGGCTCCTATAGAGGAGGTAGGAGTTTTATTAAATTGACAACCAGTGATGATTAATAGAGTTAATGTACTCAATAATTTTAAAGGTTTTTTCATTTTTTACTCCATGATTTACTTAAAGGAAATTGTTCACGATGAGATGAGCCATAAAACTTTTGGCATTTTGGACCCACATCTCCAAGACAGGTATGGGAGCTTATGGGATTCATGATCACTCTCCACCATTCTGTCCACCAGTTACTACCAGCAGATATTGTCTCATAAGCATAGCCATTGCCACCAATCAATCTGCTTACAACGTCAAATCTATGCCCATCAAAACCAATAGTGGTTTGTTTGCCACCACTCACATAACCTAACAAACCGGATGCCGCCAAAACATTAGCCGCTGGTCCATGGAAACTGATCGTTGTATTGCCTGCTACATCATTTACACCTTCTTGTTTGAAAGAATTCATCATATTAAAGCCTGTCAAACTGCCACGACTATGGGCATCAAAATGCAATCCCGTGTTACCATAGCGAGACATTAGATCTTTTGCTTCTTGTGTTGAATTGGTCAAACCCAAAAAGTTATTTTCCATAAACTTCTGATAACCCGCGACCAGAAGTTCTGAAATAGCAGAATCGGCTTCTGGGAACACAACAAAATAAAGCGGTACATTTTTATTGTCCGCATGTTGCTCTGCATAAACAGCCGCCTCATAGGGTGTTGTAAGAATACCATTGAGGAAAAAATGAACCTTGCCATCAGAACCTTTTTGTAAATTCTGTTGTTCTTCATCCGTTAAATAATGTGCGTGAGGAAACAATCGCGCCATTCCAAGTGAAGGCAAGGATGGCGGATTGTTGATCATCACAAGCAAGACTTAAGGATAGCATTCAAGTTGTTCTGAATGTTTTTTACAATAAGGGCTATTTAAGCGTCTCTCAACACTTCGCTGAGGCGTGATAGAACCACTAAGAGGATACACCGGAATCCTATCATCTTGACAATTTTCACACCACTTTCCATTTTCACTTCTATAGTGGAAGCCAGATTGAAGCATACAAGTATGAATTATTGCCCATTCACCGAAACCTAATCCACTATTTTCTGTATCGGCATTATAAGGAGTTGGCTTACCACACTCTAACAATGCTTTTGCTACTTCAGTAGAATCTGCATCTGGCTTTTGCCATATAACAAAGTATTTTGAAGGAGGCTTTGAGTCACATCCAGCGATACTTAACAAAGCCATGCAACTCAACAGTTTTAAGATTTTCTTCATTTTTTCCTCCCTGAATATTTTGAATAAATTGGCGTACGATTAGGTAATCCATAGAACTTTGTACAAGCATCACTTGGATGTCCATAACAAGCATGGACACTGGGGTAGCCCTTAAATATTTGCCATGCTTCTTTCCAAGGACCACTTCCAGGAGGTATTTGCTCAAAAGTGTAAGGATTTTTGCCAATCTTTGTACCAAAAAAGTCATTTTTATGATTTTCCAAGTTTACGTAATCCTGCTTTCCATCACTTAAGATATATAACGTATCTGCCATGTTTTGAGTATTATAAGCTGGTCCAAAGAAATTAATCGTTGTTTTCTTTGCTATACCATGAACACCATGCTTTTCTAAATCATGCGATCCATTGCCCGCTGTCATACTGCCGCGGCTATGCGCATCAGTATGCAATCCTATATATTGCCAAGGCTATACAACAGATTCTGGTACTTCTTCGTCGAATTGGTCAAAATACCCAACTTACCTTCTAGAGCATACTGATACCCTGCAATGAACAAATCTACCAAGAACGAATCGCTATGAGGGAACATCAGAAAATAGTGTGGATCATTCTTGTTATCAGCCAACTGAACCGCATTATGGGCTGCGTCATCTGGTGTTGTAAAAATACCATTGAGAAAAACATGAACCTTGCCATCAGAACCTTTTTGTAAATTCTGTTGTTCTTCAGGCGTTAAATAATGATATTGTGGCTGTCGATTTCCGTGGCTGTCTTTTATATATTTCCCATTTTCATCTTTTGCATAGATCACATTGCCATTTTCATCGTGATCCACGGTAGCCAGATAATGCTCTTTGATAAACATGTTTACAAAGCCCTGTTCAAAGATATTAATTCCTTCATCCGATAAATCATTGATCATATCTACGCGATTATGCACTGCTCCCTCAAGCGGTGCGACATCTAGCTGTCCTACAGCTTGGTGGGCTGCTGCGGTGTTGCGGTTGAGAGAGCCAATGATTTGTCCAGCATCTTGCCCCATCGCCCTCTGTCCAGTTGTATCAGTAAGGATGATAGTCCCATCGTTGATAGCAGATTTGGTTTCCCCTTCTACTCCATCATGCGCTTTTTAGAGGCTTCAGCATTACGCTTTTTAGAGGCTACATCATTGTGCTTTTTAGGAGCTTCAGCATTACGCTTTTTAGGGGCTTCAGCATTACGCTTTTTAGAGGCTTCAGCATTACGCTTTTTAGGGGCTACATCATTGTGCTTTTTAGGAGCTTCAGCATTGCGCTTTTTAGGGGCTTCAGCATTGCGCTTTTTAGGGGCTTCAGCATTACGCTTTTTAGAGGCTTCAGCATTGCGCTTTTTAGGGGCTACATCATTGCGCTTTTTAGAGGCTTCTTCACTATATTTTTTATAGGCTTTATCACTGTATTTAAATCCTTCTTCCAGCAATTCTGTTGCCATTTTACGGTCTTCACCAGCTGTTTGTTCCAGCTTAGTGACATCTATTTGTGATACACCCTTATGAGCTTCAGCGGTATTACGGTT
>NZ_JBHIOZ010000077.1:0-3794 GCF_042195805.1 Bartonella sp. AP57NXGY
TTGAAAGCGTCCGGTTTTTCTGTTTTTTAAACCTGTATTTATCGTTAGCGCTTATCAATTTATATATATTTTTTTACATACGTAACAACAATTCACCCCTGCCTCATGAGACAGGGGTGAAAAGGAATTTTTATGTATTTTGTTTATTATCAATTCAATGTCATATTGAATCCCGCACCTACACCCCAGTGACCTCCAGAAGTTGTTGCGGATATGTTAGAGCGGTATTTTCCATTTTCTGAGGTGTAACCTGCACCAAAGGCAAATGCAGACTGACTACGCCATAAACCAGTACCAAATCCAACGCTTAATTTTCCAGGTGTATCATTGTAGCGTAAGTTAGACACCGCAAGACCAATAGCCGCTGCTTGTCTTGCCTCTTTTTTCACACTCTCAATACTATAGTTTAAAATATCAAACTTCATATCTGTATATTGCTTAGCCCGATCAACAGCATCATCAATCGCATCAATCACAATATTATTAACCCGTTGATCTGTATACTGCTTGGATTCATCAAGAATAATCTTCATCTGTTCTTTAGTATAATCATGAAGTTGACCACCATTTACAGCCTCTTTCGAGCCTTTTTCAATTTTACCATCAGCTACATTATCAATCAGAACAGGTTCACTGGCATCCCCCCCCGCTAATGTGATTTTATTGGTTTTTTTGCCGTTTTCATCTCTATCATAACGAACAGCATCCTCTTCAATGCCGTCAACTCTATTATTGATGTTATCAACTTTGGCATCAATATTGATAACTGTATCACCAATATCAGCAATCGTATTGGAAATGGTATCAACTCTGTTGGTAAGATGCTTCACATCTTTTTCGACACCAGTGACACGTTCATTGGTTTCCCAAAGTTGCCCACCATTGACGGCATCTTTCGAGCCTTTTTCAACTTTACCATCAGCTACATTGATAATTTTATTCGGCTTTCCATCGCGACCAGCATCATAGGCTTTTTCTTTATCATTCCACTTTAAAGCATCTGAATCGACCTTGTTGATGACATCATCAATACGGTTATTAATATTTGACATATTTTTATTGACGTCACCAAAAGCATCAGCGACATTATGATGCTCTGTCTCAACAGTCGTACCATCAGCATTGACTTGAACAATCTTAAAAGTAGGATCTGTCCATTTGCCATTCTCATATTTGGCACCGCCACCGAAATAATTCGCAAGTTGGTTATTCATGGAATAAAGTTGGTTGCCCGTAATGGCATCTGTTGAACCTTGAGCAATCTCACCATCTAAAAGATACTTCAATTTGCTGTTTGTTTTCTTGCCATCTTTTTCATGACGTGCCACAAATGCTTCTTCCTCATCATCCCACAGTAAAGCATCTTTAGAGAAATCTTCAATTTTCTGGTTAAACTCATTGGATACATTCGTTAAGCGTTGATTCACATCTTGAACATTTTTATCAAGACCTGTTAAAGCATCACCAACATTGTAAAAATTAGCCTTCCCTACTTCACCACCTACAATAGCGGATAAAGTATATTTCAGCCCTTCAAAAGCACCGTTAATGAACTTTGCACCACCACCAAAAAACTTTGCAATATCTGCTGATATTTTATTAATCTGACTACCATTGATTGCATCGTTGGAATTTTCAGAAATGCTACCATCTTTTACGTTATGAAGAGCAACTGGTCCGTTGTTCTTATCGCCGCCCAAAGTTACACTACCATAATTAACACTATTATCGTCATTCTTATCATAGAGAACCGCAGCAGCAGTTACTGTCTCAATATCTTTAGAAATCTTATTTATGCTTTTATCAAGTTGGTCTTTGTTAACAGCTTCATCACCATTTTCTGCCTCCCGCACGCCAGAAATTTTACGTCCTGAACCACCAACACCTGCAATATTGATCTCAGTACCAGCGGTATCCTTACCAATAGTAATAATACCTGATGCACCTCCATCTTGCTTAACAAGACTATTTTTTACCACTTCGGAAATCTTATTATCAATATGTGTGATAGAAGTATTAACACCTGTAAACGCTTCCGTAACATTATGATAGGTCTTCCCCTGAATAAGGAAAGCTGGTTCTACACCATTCAGTACATCTGTACTACCCCCAAAATATTTCGATGTATTTTGAGCGACTGTTTTAAGATTGTCAGTAACAGTTGTAACCTTCTTATCCGTAGCAAAAAGCTGTGAACCATTTACCGCTTGCGTTGATGTTTGAGAAAGTTCTCCATCTTTCACACCAGAAAGTGTTCTTTCTTGATTATCTTTATTTACAAGGCTGATTTCAGTACCACCAGTTGCTTTACCCACAGTAATAAGACCATCTTCTCCCTCCTGCTTTACAAGGCTATTTTCTGTTACATTGTTAATCTGATTATAGATATCCGTAATAGAATTATTGACACCTTCAAAAGCATCAGCGACATTATGATGCTTTTTCTCAACAATAGTGCCATCCTCATTACGCTGAGAAACTTTGAAAGTAGGATCTATCCACTCTCCATTCTCATAGCGAGCACCACCGCCAAAATAATTCGCAATCTTATCGCCCATCTTATAAAGTTGAGAACCATTTATTGCATCTGTTGAATCTCCTGAAATATCGCCATCCGCAAGGAACTTAATCTTACTATCTGTCTTCTGTCCATCTTTTTCATGAAGTGCAACAAATGCACTCTCAGAACTGCTCCACAATAAAGCATCTTTAGAGAGACCCTGAATTTCCTCAGTAAAATTATTGACTACATGTGTTAAACGACTATTCACATTTTTGACATTCGCATCAAGCCCAGTCAAAGCATCACCAACATTTTCAAAGGTTTTCTGTTCTACCTTACCATCTGCAGAAACGGTAGATAAATTATACTGTGGTCCAACAAACACACCATTTTCAAATGAAGTACCACCACCAAAGAATTTTGCAATATCTCCAGAGATTGTATTAATTTGACTACCATTTACAGCTTCCATGGAGTCTTTGGAAATTTCACCATTTTTTACACCTGCAATGGTTCGCTCTCCCTCAGTACCTGTAATATCAATTTTCGTACCGCCTTTTTCAGCACCAATAGTGATAAGCTTCTGATCTTCTTTCCATTTAACAAGACTATTTTCTGTTACATTATTAATCTGACTATAAATATCTGTGATAGAAGTATCAACAGCAGCGAAAGCATCCGTTACATTGTCGTGTTTTGTATTCTGAACCATAAAAGTTGGTTTGATACCATTAAGTATATCTGTCTCCTTACCACCAAAAAAATCCACTATATTAGTAATATAACTAAACAGCTGATGGCCATTTATTGCTTCTGTTGAATCGGAACTGACTTTTCCAACTGCAACGCCAGAAATAATTCGATCCTTGCCTTCAGAGTTGGCAACATTTATTCCAATACCTTCTTTTTGCGCACCAATAGTGATAAGCTTTTCGTCTTCTTTCCATTTAACAAGACTATCGTCCGCCACTTCTTTTATTTTCTCTTCTACTGTCTTCAACTGGTTAAGATTAACTGCATCCGTACCCAAAATACCGTCTGCCACTCTTCTAATTACTTTATCGCCCGCATCAATACCACCATATGTTATACTTGGACCACGTTTAATCACCAAGCCATTATCAGTTATAGTAACTTCATCCCCTACTTTTATTTTATTAACTTTAATAAGTTCGCTTAAATCAAATGTTACCTCGTTATTATTGCCTCTTACAATTTTGAGATTTTTGTGGTCATCCTTATCTGCAGCAGCTACAAACTTTACTGTACTCCCAGCTTTAACATCTGTAGC
>NZ_JBHIOZ010000077.1:3894-5872 GCF_042195805.1 Bartonella sp. AP57NXGY
ATTTTGAGATTTTTGTGGTCATCCTTATCTGCAGCAGCTACAAACTTTACTGTACTCCCAGCTTTAACATCTGTAGCTTCTTCATCTTCAACAGCAAGTTTCCAGCCCGTTTCCATCCCCGCTGTAAAGTCTTTCAGCTGTTTATAATTTACTGCATCAGTATCATCAGTACCAGCTTTCACTTTTGTAATCTTTTTGCCACCAGCATCAATACCTTTCATAGTTATGCTTGGACCACCATCAACAAACTTAAAGCCATCGTTGCTCATAATGCTGTTGCCTGTCGTGACACTCGTGAGCTTAAGAGTATCATTCAAAGAAAATGTAACTTTATTACTGTCTTTTGCAATCTTTATATTTTTGCTACCATCTTCATTTTCACCAGCAACAAAATCTACTGTACTCCCAGCTTTAACATCTGTAGCATTGTTACCATCAACAGAAAGTTTCCAGCCTGCTTCAGCAAGTGTTCTTACCTCCGTCAACTGCTTATAATTTACAGCATCAGTATCTTCTTCCCCTGCCGCTACCCCTTTAATCGTTTTATTACCAGCATGAATGCCATTAACAGTTATGCTCGGCCCCTCATCACCGTCAAATCTAAAGCCAGCAGCATCCATAATGCTGTCTCCTGCTGTGACAGTCATTACCTGAATATCATCAGCTAGATCAAATGTGACATTGTGATCATTATCTTTTTCGATCTTGATATTTTTTGTACCTTTATTGTCAACTGACTGAAAATTTACTGTACCATTTGGACCAATAGCCGTAGCATTTCCACCGTTAACAGCAAGCTGCCAACTCGTTTTGTTCGCGTTTTTCACCTCTTGCAACTGTTTATAATTCACTGCATCGTTAGGTTCAGACCCATCTGCTACGTTTGTGATCTTTTGCTTGGCTGCATCAATACCATCAATAGTCATGCTTGGACCATCATTACCATTAATAAAAAAGCCGTCTACAGTCATGCGTGAACCGCTTTCACCGTTAACAAAAAAGCCATCATCACTCATCGTGCTTTGGCCTGTGGTGACTTGCGTCAATTTAAGATGATCATTTAAAGTAAATTCAATTTTATGCTTATTATCTGCAGTGTTTTTTGCAATCTTTAAGTTGTCTTTTCCCGCTTCTTTTTCACTTTTCACTGAAAAATCTACAGTATTGCCTGAATTCACATCTGTCGGATCGGTATCGTTAGCAGAAAGTTTCCACCCCCCTCCCCCTGCTATGATATCTTTCATAGCTTTTAGTTGCGCCACGTTTACCGCATCAGTATCTTCACTTCCAGCTGCAACCCCTGTAATTTGTCGTGTTAGCGTACCATTACCACGACCGCCAACTTCACCAACGCTAAAAGCGCCTGTGGTGCTCTTCCATGCTATACTGGTTTTTGTTGTCCCTTTACCTGTTACAGGATCATAACCAGCAACATTCTTGTCTCTATCAGAGATAGCCCCACCACCTACAGCAACACCATCTCTAACAAGCACTTGCGAATTTACACCAATGGCAACCGAATCTTCTTTTTCAGCATAAGCTTGCGTACCTATAGCAATCGCATTTTCAGCATTCGCAATTACTTTTCTGTTAGGATCATTTTCTTCGGTTCTGTCAGAGCGCCTGCCCCCTATTGCAATAGCACCTGAAGCTTTAGCTTCAGCATCTGTACCTATAGCAATCGTATAACTCTTTTCTGCCTTTACCTTTGTACCTAAAGCAATGCTATTTGTACCTAATGCAGTTGCAAGCCCTCCAATAGAAACTGAAGATTTGCCCGATGCTTCTGAGCCTACACCCATAGCAACACTTGCTATACCACTTGCAAGTGCGGAAACACCAAAAGCTTGTGCACCCCCTGCCTTTGCTGTCGCACCTGCACCAAATACGGTTGAATAATTACCCGTCGCTGCAGATCCACAACCCGTTGCAAAAGAATAAACACCATAAGCCTCAGGCATAGCATTAATGATACCAC
>NZ_JBHIOZ010000078.1:0-1145 GCF_042195805.1 Bartonella sp. AP57NXGY
TTGGCTTTTAGATATTCCCCAAGACGTCTTCTTCCTTGCACGTGTTTGTATAAACGAGCTGGAAGATATGGATCTAATTTTTCAGCAGGTAAAGGCGTGTCTGGTTCACATAACACACCCTTAATATTATCTTTGTGTAGTCTTTCTAATTTTTGAGCTTCGAGATAAAGCTTTTTGGCAAGGCTTAAGCTGAACATCCCACATTCAGAGGAGCTTCGTTGAATATCCATTTCTACTATGGCAAAATGAATATTCGGAAATTGGTGATGTTCAATGGATTGTCGCGTCCTTAATGCAAGTAATGCGGGAAGCGTGTCACGCAGTAAGGTCGGTTCAAAAAAGATCAAAGATGTTTTATTATCAATGGTTTGATGATCGACAACCGCAAAATGAATTCCCCTATCCTGTGCGTTAACGATCAGCCTAGAAGATTTTATGCCCTTTTCGAGCGTTTCTTTGAGAGCAAGGGCAAAGCCGTCAGGGGGGCTTGTAAGTTTGAGATTCATCTCTGGATATTTACGATTTGCTTGATCGACCAAGGCTGGCATCATGTAAAGATCTAAAATATCATAATAATTTTTGATCCAACTGCCATCGGCATTATGCTTTTCTAAACCGGCAATAATATCTTTTAATTCCGCACGATTAAAAGGGGTGTTTTTTATTTTTTCAATGTTAAGCCGTTCTAAATGTGCAGTAAGAGTGTCTAATGATGCATTTGCATGCGCCCCTTCAGGTGCACTTGCACCTTCTGGGGTTTGTGAGGAATGTGGTGGGGGAGAATCTTGTGGCTTCATAATCTTAGCCTCTATGTTGATGATCGATAAGTGATATTATCTTCTTCAATTCTGGCTAAACAATGTTTTGAAAAACAAGCCTTTGCATCTTGAAAGGTGAGGCGATGAGAGCATAATAATGCTGTTTTCATATTTTTATGCGTGTATTGCTCATCATTGCTGTGATGTATGATATTGGTATTTTATGGGGGGATTATTAGGGCGTTCTATTGAGAGCCCTTATTGAATACCACTTGTTTTGAAAATCTCAAAATTATGGGGCTGTTGGTGATGCAAATTGTGTAATGCAAAAGAAAACAGTCAGAAAAGGACGAAAGATACCTTCAAACCGTAAAGTTTTAAACATTG
>NZ_JBHIOZ010000078.1:1245-5827 GCF_042195805.1 Bartonella sp. AP57NXGY
CTGGTAGGTATAAGGTTAAGTCTCTTTGACAGTTGAAGTATTTTTTTAAAGGGCGTGGTGGATATTTTTAAGCTTGTCAATCCCATGAAATTTTATGAAAGGGCAAGCTCAGAGGTTCTCAAGTGTCATTTGCCAAAGGGGGACTTTATAAAGGCGCTGGTTATAAAGAGGCATGTTATAAAAGAAGGGGGAGAATCTTTATCCTGTGAGGGGGAGGAAATGATGGGTGTTTTAGCCAAGGCTCTTTTGGGTAGAACTGTCAAAATGTTTATAAAGGGCATCAAGAATAATACGCAACGAGCCAACAAGATTAGGCAGCGGTTGATCTTCTATAACAAGATAGTGTAATGCCGCATGAAAGTTGTGTTGACGATGTAGATATTGTGCTTCTTTAATCGCTTCTTGCATAGCTTCATAGTGTTCCGTTGCTCTTTGGACCCATTGCTTTTTTGCTTTCTCATCTGATGCGCTGTGCGTAAAACCATCATAATAACCGTTTGGTAAACCTTTTGCACATAAATAGTCGTTTCTAATTTGCAAGTATTGTTGCGCCGTGTCATATTGCTCTTTACTGATGCCTGATGAAGCCTCTTTATAGCCAAGCAAACAAAGACGCCCAATATAGGTTCCGACAAGCGGATTTTTCGCTTCTTCGAAGCTTAAACCAAAGTGTTTTGCACGCATTTCAATCGCAGATTGAAGCGCAGATTCGCTGGAATTTTGGGCACGTGAAATACAGCCTTTGGGCTCTCGCTTTCCTGTTATTTTTGATCTACCGCGTTTTTTACGTATTTTCATGAACTTAACCATTTGAATGAAAAAGAAACTGTCTGTTGATGGGGGACAGTGATGTAAAAAGCACTTGGCGCAAATATTGGGGGGAGCAAATACTTAAAAGGAGGAAAATACTTAAAAGGGGGAAAATACTGGGGGAGTGAGCAAATACCGGGAAATATCAGCCGTTGCAGATCAAAAAACAAACGATACTAAAGGCGTTTTAAATGCAAAGAAAAGCAACGGTGTGGGGCGAAAAAATCATCTTTAAGGTGGTTTCTTACCTTTTTTATCTTATCCCTATCAGTCTTATCTTCCGCCCCTATTATGCTTATTTTTTTATTGCTAGCGGATTATTTGCTTTCTAAATATTTCTTAACTGTTCTTGAGAAATTGAAGGAAAATTTTTGTCAAATGTGAATGAAAAAATAACAATGGATTTCAAGGGCATGTCATCGTCTTTCTAATAGGAAGTTTTTTCTAATGGGATTATTTGTCTCTTTTTTCACGAGCGCTTTGTGGAAATTTTTCAATTCCACTTTTGAAAGGTCATTGTTTTCTTAAGTTGGAAGCTTTTTATTTGGGTTCTCTTATTTTTTTGTTGTTGGGCGCTTTCCCAAGATATTTGATATACATCACGCTGTTAAGCATACTTTTATCCTTTATAGGAGATATATTGTCTTCTGTTGAGTGGCAGAGAGCGGCAAAAAGCAAACCTCCGCATTCTATTATAATAGCATAAGATGCCCTATATTTTCAAATAAAATATCGTTTATCGGCTTAAAATAAACTGTGAATGATCTCGCTATTTTGTTTGGTGTATCCTTTGTAAGTATCCTTTATAGAGTATAAGTTTTCCGTTTTAATGGATCTCATCATAAGACGAGGGGATGTCGTTTAAAGGACGGAATGCATTATCGAAAGAGGCTGTTTTTATAAGAAGAAAATGCCTTTATAAAAAGATGCTTTTATAAGAGATGCCTTGATGAATGTAGGGGCTATACAAATGTAGGGGCTGTGAGATATTTCATCTTTAATGAAGAATTTTTAAAATGAAGCCTTTTTGATTAAGAAGCTTTCAAATGAGGATTAAGGTTGTTTGTCGCACGTTTTTTATACTGGATAATCGATTGCTTGTTTGACTTTGTTTTGTGTTGCTTTTTAAAGAGCCATGTCTTAGGGCTCTCTTTTGCCCATTTTGCAAGGGTGCTCATGAAGGGTATAACGATAAAGTCCCCAATGAAATCCATATAAAGTTTGAATAATATAAAATCTATTGCACACTTCCATTTTTACGCTTGTGAAGAAGAAAGTCTATAGCATCACACATTTTGCCAGCTCTCATTGTTGAGACAGCCCTTGGCATTTGAGGCGCTTCCTTAGAGGCATTTATCATCCTTTCTTAATGTTTTACTCTATATGGCTCTTTCTGCTTGTAACGCACAAGAGACATGGTTTGGGTTGATTTAATATGGAATAGGTTTGGAATAAGACAATCCTACGGTATTTAGGGTTCTCATTTAATATGAAAAACAATAAATTGTTATAAATCAGCGTATTGTTTGTAAACTTTACACATCAGATATTTCTTAGATTGAATATTTTTGCTTGTTGAGTTTTGTGAAACATTGTCTTTTGAAGTGTGGGTAATAGATAAGAGGATACAATGGCATTTGTGCTTGTAAGGTTTAGGGATTGTATGTTGTCACGTATGAGAAATTTTAAAAATAGACTTAAAGGGGCTTATAGCGCGTGTTTCATGGTGAAAAGAGTGCTAGATAAACCGGTTTTGCTGGTTGCATGTTCTCAAAGAGTGAGTGGGCATGTTAGAAGTGAGAAAATATCCGTATGATCGAAGATAAATCACAACACCAATCTGCCCATAAGGGAAATACGGCTTTTGCGTCACAGCCCGTGTTGAATCAGTGTGCGGTTTTCAAAAAATGGACGGCTCTCTCAAGAAAAGATTACGTCATCATTTTGTGTTTGGCTATCCTCTTGTTGGTGCTTTTTGCCGCGACTGTCTATATGAATCCTTTGGAGTTTTTTCACGTTATATCCAAAGAACAGTTTCAAGCACTGGGACAAATGGAACAAGGAGATCTTCGAAAAATGATTAAGGAGATCTTGAAACAGCCTTTTGAAAATAATCCTGCAATCGTGTTTTTGCGTGACGCGGGATGGAATAGTGTTTGGGCTTTTTTATGTCTCTTGCCGCAAATGATTTTTGGTGTTCTTGTGGTGTTCTTTCCACTCTTTTTTGTCTTTAACGCTATCTCTAAACGGGAGGTGAAGGAAATGATGAAGCTGTGGGATACATTGCCAGAGCAGCAACAGCTAGACAACCAATTTCTCAACAGAACACAATAGGAAAATAAGTGGCTGCTTCTTTTATAAGTACTTTTGTAATTTTGACCACAGTATGGTGGAGTACTGTCATGTTTCTCGGGGAGATCATGATACTTTTTTCTACTCTGATGACAATCTTGGTACTTTATTATTCTTTGATAAAACGGACAATATTGTTGTGTGGGATGCGGCGGAAATTAAAAAAGGGTGCATTACAGAATTTGGGGCATAATCAGAAAGTCAGCATAGGACAAAATACAGTTTGTGCAATAAAGTTCAGCCCCCTTTCTTTTCAAGAATCTTTGGAACTTTCAAGAAAAGATTATTGTATCATCTTTTTTCTAGCTTTCATTGTGATTGTGGTTTTCGCAGTTTTGCTCGCTTTTTTTGCTTTTTTTCCAAAATCTGTGATTTTTTTACACAATTATATGCCTCTATTGTTTAAGGTTGGCGTTTTTGGCATGCAGCTGCTGTTTTGGTTTTGTGCGTGTATTGTTGTCGCTTTACCTGTCATTTTAATCTTCCATAGTCTCCTTCATTATGGCGTGAAAAAAACAATAAAGAAATTAGAAATGGTTGCTTGAGAAGAGAATAAAAATGATGATTTCACATCAATGCGATAGGGGAAACACGTGACTATTGTTATAAAATTTTTGGCTTTTTTAGGGTTCACCATCATTGCCATTGTAATGTTTATGGTTATGATCCGGCTTCCTTACCGGTTGATCAAACATATGAGGTTATCTTTTAAACTCTCTCAAGACTTGAAAAAGAGTACAACGCAAAAAAAGCAAGCCATACAACAATTGTGCAATGATCTGGGAGAAATGAAAAGACACAATCTCGCCCATAAGACCCTTGATGCGACAATGCGCTTTCTTAACTTCAAAGAATTTCTGCCTCTTTCTTCAAAAGAATGTAAAATAATCTTTTTTATCTTTATCCTCTTTACTGTTTTGCAATCTGCTTTCTTTGTCGCAAATTTGGTATGGTGGAAGAGCGATATGGTCGGCGTTATCATGCAGCTGTTGAGCATTCTATGGTTTGGGCTTCTTCTCTTTTTTCCGATCATTGGGATCATGTGTATAAAATTAACGAGAAAATTGAACAAAAAACTTCAACAATTGAAAGAAGCAATACAACAACGCGATCAGGCAATTCGTATGAAGAATGGGCGTGGAGGATAAAATGACCAGTAGTCTTATAACATTAATGGCCTTTTCTTTCCTGTTCTTTATGGTCTTAAATGTTTTATTGTGGGTGCCAATCGTTGTCATTTATTACCTGTTTATCAAGCGTGCGCGGTTGTATTGCCGCGTGAAAAAGGAACTGAAATGCGTGCTGAATGAACGCGATATCGCCTTAAAACAGATCTCTCAAAAATAAAAAGCAGCTTTCTCTTGTTTGGCAAGACTATAAAAAAATATTCTATCTTTCTACGGTCATGGCGACTGCTCCA
>NZ_JBHIOZ010000079.1:0-5793 GCF_042195805.1 Bartonella sp. AP57NXGY
ATACAAAGGGTGTAATTGTAACAATTGCTTTTGAGGAAATATCCGTGACATATGTTTTTGTTATCTGATCAATTTTACTGAAAAGTTGCGTGAACACTGTAAAGTCCATGGAATTCCTCTTTAACGAATTTTCAACTTTTTATATGCTTTTTGAGCATTTTTCGTTGAATTTTTTTAAGGATAAAATGAAACTTCGTAGACCTTTTCGATCTATGAGAGAGAATTGAGTATTACGCATTAACTTTTTCTTTTTACGAGCATACAGGAAAAATAATATACAAAATATTGCTACAAAAAGCTTTACCTAATGAATCTTATGGTAGGCATGTTCGTGTTTTTACTATTCAAAATTTTTATGTTATGTTTATCTTTCTGTTGTTTGATAAGTGTATGTTCAGCATTGCGTAAATGTGTAACCATTTGTAGTTTTGCTGTTTCATTTTGTAGCATAGCAAGCATTCCAATTATATGTGCTTGTAACTCGGCAATACTTTTTAGATCTTTTGTTGTCGTGATCTCGTTTAATAGTTCTTCAATTTGCTGAAAACGATTGTTTGCTTCTTGAAAAGTTTTTAAACTTACGGCTTTATCAGTGATGGCTGCATATTGGATACGCTTGTTGATAAAACTGCTAGATTCATGGATAGTGACAGGAATTTCTTCTTCTTTTAAAATATTTTCAAGTGATGTAGATAGAGCAGAAGTTTTATTTCTATTGTAGAGATTCTCTGGATTTTTGAGAAAAAAGCTACTGTGATCTGTTTGTACATTTTTAAGTTTTTTAGTGTCGAATTTTTGGCTTCCCGTTATAGACTCGTGTATCTTTTTTACTTCCTCAAGGTGTTTTTTTAGCATATCGAGAAGTTGGGCATCAGGTGGCGCTTTCTTTTGCTGTGGAGTTTTTTTAGACTTTGATGTATTTGAAGATGAACTTCCAAAAAAATTGGGCCACTTCGTTGGAACGGATGCCGATAAATCCGCCGACCCAGCGCCCCAAACCCAAGCCATCGCTGGGTTTGAAACCCCTAAAGTTATTACAACTACTATTGAAATGACCTTTTTTTTCATGTTTCCCTCCTGTCATTTTTTGCGTGCTGTAAGAAAATTGGTAACCATATTGCCGGATCATCACCAACTTCTGCGATAATGCTTTCGGCTAACTCTGCGTTATCAGGCGTTCCTGATAACACTAAGAGCTCGTCACTAAAGTCGTGTTCGATGGTTTTTCCATCGCGTGTTAGATGGAATTTACCAAGATTCAGTTCTGCAAGCGCAGATTGATCACCCTGCTTAATGAGGAATTGGCGACTAAACTCACCAAGTCCTTTAACGAGTTCAAATTCGGCATCTGTTAGTTTAAAGCCTTTTGTATAATCTTCATAATTTGCTTTGGGATTGGCTAGAAAAATGTAAGTTGCACACTGTTGAATGAGTGTTTTGGCAATATTACTTTCCAAGGCATCGCTAGGCTCTTGTGTTGCATAAACAAAAATACCATTTTGTTTACGGATGGTCTTTTGTTTATTTTTGGCTAAATCTTCAAAGTACGGATCTTGCAAAGGCTTCCAAAACTCGTCAAAGATATACATAAACCGCTGTCCGCTAATCATGCCTTCTGTGCGGTAAAGCAAATACATCATCACTGGAGTGCGAGTTTCAAAATTATCTAAGAATTCCGTGATATCAAAGCCGTAAATTTGATGTGTTGAGAGATCAAGAGCATCATGGGGATTATCAAACAACCACCCATAATCACCACCTTCACACCATTTTAGTAAGCGAGCATGAACAGATGGGTGAGCATTATAATCACTTAAACGTGGATTTGGTAAAAATTGTACTAGAAAGGACAAACGACGGAGTGATCGGTCAATGTTAGCACTCATAACAGACATAACTGCTTTGTTAATTTCTTCTTCGTCGTGATGCGTGACTTCACCACCAGCTTCTGCCAATTTTTTAACAAATTGTTTCAGAAAAATAAGATTTTCTTGTGTGGGTGGGAGTTGGAAAGGATTGAAACCACTTTTTCTGCCTGGCTTGAATGTTAAATATTTTCCACCCATCGCCCGAATGGCAATTTCCATGCCACGATCTTTATCAAAAACAACAGTTGTCGGCTTAAATTTTTGTGCTTGTGCTAACAAAAAGCCGAGTAACACGGTTTTACCGGAACCAGATTGTCCGATAAGTGCGGTATTACCAAGTAAACGTTTATCTGTCGAGTCCTCTTCAAGTTTGGAGGCATGAAAGTTGAAATAAAGCGGTGTTTTACTGGTTGTTTTAAGAATTGTGACGGCTGGTCCCCATGGGTTGCCAGTGGGTTTTCCTGACATAAAATTATGAAAAGATGAAAATGACAAAAAGTTCAATGATGTAATCGGAGCAGGACGTGGTCTCCATTTCCAATTGCCAGGAAGTTGTGCCCAATAGCCAGCCTCTATCGCTAAGTCTACAGGTTTGGGCAGTACCGCAACGTCTAGTAATGCTGCACTTGCTTTGGCCATATGGTCGCGAACTTGTTGAATTGTATCACCATAGATCGTCAATGTGCAGTGATGTTCTCCCATGACAAAATGCCCACTGATAAGCTGGTTTAGTGCTTCGTCAATTTGTTCAATTTGGCTCGTTGCCACATCTCGTGCATCAATAAGATTACGCTGATGCCGTTGTAAATAGTCTTTAGCAGCATGTCGGGAGAGCACTGAAAAGCTCTGCGTCAATACGAACTCGAAGTCACTTTCCAACAAAACATTTAATTGTCCTGGTTTGGTTGTTGCATCATATTCTTTAATTTCAAGCATTCCAAATCGACGCATTCCACTGGTTGTTCGCAGTTCACCAAGAGCGCCCCATTTTGAGAAAAAAGGTCGATTGACAGACATATAGTCAGCAAAACGGTCATGGCAAATTGGCATAGGGCGATATTCACCATTGACAAGCATTCCAAGGAATTCAAGTGCAGAAGAATAAGCATGCCCATTTTTTTCATAAGCACCAAGAAGTTCTGCACCGTAACGGTTTAAAGATTGGCCTAAAGTACGATTGATGTCATTGAGTTCTTTGATACATGTGTCTTGTCGCATCTTTTTTTGATCAAGCGTTTCACGTTCATGTTTAGAAAAGAACGACATAATTTTATCCGCTATCGGTTGAAAAATGACAGTCAGATATAAATCATTGACCATCAAATTATAACCAGTAAAGCTTTGTCGATATTTTTCATCAAGTTGATAGCAAAACATTTGATCAAATGTTGAATCAGGATATTCATAAACACGGCGGCGCACAATATGCGTCCAAAATGATAAATTGGCTGATGCAAGACCCCGTAGAGTATTGTTAAGCTCTTTTATCCATTGAAAAATATCTTCTTCTGAAGCGCTTTGATGCGAACGCCCATCAATTTTCCAAATTGACAAATATTCCGCATTTTTAGTAGAAATAATCGTATCTGTAATATGATGTGAATAAGGCAGAAACAGGCTTACAGGTGTCTCTGATGCAAGGCGTTTGCTGCTTTCAACAGCTGTCATGTTTATCTCCTTTTACTATAATCAGAGGGACTATAACTTGATGCGCCCCAAAAACCTTTGTTGCGATTGCGAAATTTAGTATCGATCCATAACCACCAGATACGAAACGCCTTATCATCGTTTTTAGTAATTTGCACCATAATAAACCATAATGGAGGTGCTATAATCCACAAAAAGATACTTACTGTCATAGCAATAACAGCAACCCCCATAACCATAACGATAAATGGCATCATGGGGACACCCCATATCGTTGGAACACGTGTTGCTCCTTTGAATAGGGGGAATTCTTTTTTTTCTTGCGATTTCATGGAATGTTCTCGTCACTGGAGGTGAAATAATATGTGGCTAATATAAAAAGCTGCACCAGCAATAATGACACTGAATGCCCATCGCATAAATGTAGCTCTTGCGATAATGCGAAATATATAAATAAGCAAAAGTAATAAAAGAACGATAGCAGCAACGATAGGAATAATTATACTTAATCCATATTGCATCCCTATGAAAACATCTAAACTCTTTGTTTCCGTCTGAGCATATGCAGATTGAGTTATTAATAACATAATCAAAGTTATAAAAATAGCACTAATCTTACATATTTTTGATTGAAGCGTATTTAATTGTTTCATATCTTTTATCCCCTTTTAATTAAATTGCTATAAATAATTTCCTTTTTTCGTAGTATGAGCGATATTATTACTGGTACAAATCTATAATCAACGAACATTAAAAACATTACGTATTATACTAATTTATGCTTGACCTGTAAATAGCAGTTTAGCAAGTTGGGTTGCCGAGCCAGCAATGACAACGCCGATTGCCCACCGTACAAACGTATCTTTTCCTATGTAGCGGCCTGCGTAACCAATTGCTAAGCACAAAAGTATCACGGCAGCAGCAACAGGAATAATGTGATCAATAAGATCTTTTTTTAGAGCATCTAGAGCTTTTTCAGCAGGAGCTAATTTTGCATTTGCATATGCAGACTGTGTTATAAAAAATGCAATTATAGCTGTAGAAATTACTATGATTCTGTTGTTATTTTGTGTTTGGACATTAATTAATTTTCGCATATTTTACTTTCATTAAATTTTCATGAATATTTTATACTTTTTAAAATAAACAAATTGGTATATTTATATGTTACAAATAGCAAGTATAAACTCTTACTTTAAAAACATTATGTGTTATATAAGCTTATTATTTACCTGTAAATAACAGTGTAGAAAGTTGGGTTGCTGAGCCAGCGATGACAACGCCAATCGCCCACCGTACAAACGTATCTTTTCCAATGTAGCGCCCTGCATAGGCAATTGCTAAACACAAAAGTATAACAGCAGCGGCGAGAGGGATAATCGCTTTTAAGTCATTTTGGAGTGCATCTAACGCCTTTTTTGCAGGATCTAATTTTACATTTGCATATACGGGATTCGTTATAAAAAAGGCACTTAGAGCTGCAGAAATTACGATAATTTTGTTATTATTTTTTAATTTGAGATTAATTAATTTTTTCATATTTTACTCTTATCAATACTTTGTATATTCTTAATATAAACGAAATATCACATAATATGTTTAAATTTATCAAACATAAACTCTCACATTAGAGACATTATGTCTTATAAAGACTCACACTTGCCCCTTGAATAACAGGCTCGCAAGTTGGGTTGCTGAGCCAGCGACGATAACACCGATTGCCCACCGTACAAATGTATCTTTTCCGATGTAACGTCCAGCATAACCAATTGCTAAGCATAAAAGAATAACGGCAGCAGCAACAGGAATAATATTAGTAGTAAGATCTGTTTGCAGAGTTTTTAAAGCATCTTCAGCTTTTAGTTTTGCATACGCAGGATGTACTATAAAAAATAAACTTATAGCCGAAGAAATTGCTGTGATTCTATTGTTATTTTTTAATCGGAAATCAATTAATTTTTTCATATTTTACTCTTAATTAATGCTCTTATTAATACTTTGTATTTATTATTATAAAACATATGAGATTTTTATATGTGTATAATAATTAGATATAAAACCTTATGATAAAAATATTATGCATTATATAGACTTACGCTTGCCCCTTGAATAACAGGCTCGCAAGTTGGGTTGCTGAGCCAGCGACGACAACGCCAATCGCCCAGCGTACAAATGTATCCTTTTCTATGTAGCGGCCTGCGTAACCAATTGCTAAGCATAAAAGTATAACAGCAGCAGCGACAGGAATAATATTAGTATTAAGATCTTTTTGGAGTTC
>NZ_JBHIOZ010000080.1:0-5790 GCF_042195805.1 Bartonella sp. AP57NXGY
AGCCGATCAGTGACTTGCTGATCACTCGGATCACGAGGATTTAAACGTGCATTGAGATGAATTACAGCATTACCCTGCGCCGCATAAACAGTTCCTTTCCCATTTCCAATATGGAGAGTCTGATATTTGCCTTCAGATTCCGAAGGTGCAAAATCAATAGCACTATTTACAAGACTTACAAAAGAAATGCATGAATCCACACATCCTGAATCTAGAGTTCCCAAATTCCTCTGTGCACTTCTTTTTAGAATCCACTGTGAACTATTAGCCAAGTCTAATTTTGCATAAGAATTTTTATCAACGCGAACACCGCCTGTAACAATAGAACTGTCAACTGAAACCGATATGTTCGAATCATTCTCGGCTTTTAATAACAAGTCACCAGCAAGGGTTGTTTTATTTTCTAATGAAACACGACCACCAGAATTATTACCATAGATAGCTATACCATTTGCAACTTCAAAATCAGTTTTTTTCAACGAAACTGTCCCTGTTATGCCTATAGGCGTTTTTTCCTGTTTGGACACAGTACTCCGCTTAACAACATTTGTTTTCTCAGTTGTTAAATCCTGACTTCGATTTTGTTGACTCGTTTCCTTCTGTGTTCCCCCATCAAAATATATACCGTAGACTCCGTCACCTTCCACTTTAACAGCAGAAGACTCGATATTTACGTGATTCATAGTAGGACGAACGTCAGAGGATCTCCTTCTCCTAGAAGAACCCGTCTCAACCACATTATCACCAGACTTTATAATCCACAAAGCATGAGCATCAGTAACAACATTTCCGTTCTTAAAATCAACAGAAGCATTATCACTCACCAGAAAAGCTGCACGTCCAAATTTCTCTGTAGAATTGGATTTTCCTGCTTCCTTTTTCGCAGTAATATTAACTTTGTTTAATCTTACACGTCCCCTAGCTTCTGATCTCACAGCCACTCCATTTGTCAGCATAATCGTTCCAGAGTCCATAGTTACCTCACCAGCCTGACTCGCCAGACCAGCCACAGCTAAATCCCCCGTTACGTTAATTTTTGTATCCTTTAAATTAACAGATGATCCAGAACTCGCCAAAGCGCCCACATAATAAGCATTAACTGTTCCATTATTCATCTTAACCTTCCCGCCATTTTGGGCTTCAAGCCCAATCACAGAAGAGGTAATTGTTGATTTATTATCCAAAACAACTTCCGCCCCCTCTTCTGCAAGCACAGCACTCACGGCATATATTTCATTAAAATCAACATTATTTTTGCTATCAGAAAAATCCGCACCACTAATTGTGGCTCCCTCTAACTTAATAACCGTATCCTGATTTTTTGCATGCATAGGATGTTGAGTTTTATCACTTACCTTCAATGTAACGTTTGCCACTGTACGTGTTTGGCCATCACTGCATAAATAAGGAGTTCGCAAATCCTCTCCACCATTATTCTGTATAGCACCACATGTAGAAGAAACCGTTTCCTTAGAAGAAACATCTCCATTACCAGCATGATCACCAAGCATAAGAACACGCCCAACAGCTCTAGAAGATACAGCAGATGTCTCAGAAACCATAGGAGCAGAAGCATTCATAGCAGAAGCTGCATTAGAAGATATGACAGCTATCTCAGAAACCACAGAAGTAGAAGGCTGCATAGCAGAAGCTCCATTGGAAGATATAACAGGTATCTCAGAAACCACAGACGTAGAAGGCTGCGTAGCAGAAGCTCCTTTAGAAGATATGACAGCTATCTCAGAAACCACAGAAGTAGAAGGCTGCATAGCAGAAGCTCCATTGGAAGATATAACAGGTATCTCAGAAACCACAGACGTAGAAGGCTGCGTAGCAGAAGCTACTTTAGAAGATATAGCAGATATCTCAGAAACCACAGGAGTAGAAGGCTGCGTAGCAGAATCTCCTTTAGAAGATATAACAGCTATCTCAGAAACCACAGGAGCAGAAGCCTTCATAGCAGCCTTCATAGCAGCAGCTGATTTTATAGGTGATGGCCTCTTAGATACAATATGATCCCCAGGTGTTACAAAAATTTCATCGGCAGATATTACAGGCCCTCTACCCGTATCAGACCTCCCACTTAAATTAACTCTTGGAGGTACTAAAGGTGCCAAATTTCTGGATAAAGAAGGAGTAACAGATGACGAAGATGGAGTAACAGGTAAAAAAGTATGCACTACAGCCTCAGATGTTTCAGATTCCGTAAAATCTTCGTCATCATCATCTTCATAAAATTCGTCAGATGTTTCAGATCTCAAAAGTGAATTGCCTTGAACAGAGACTACAGATGCAGATTCCCCAGATACAGGAGGAGTTATGGATTCACTATTTACTTCACCAGCACCAGTGTCAGCATTAGTATTTATTGCAGTTTCAGTAGAAGCATCAGTAGAAGCAACTGCAACAAGTGGCTTAGCCTTAAAAATAGGTTGAAAATTAGCAGTAGCAGTATAAGCAGAAACGAGAGGTATAAAATATTCATTTTCTAAACGAAAATCCCAAACACTTCTACTATTTTTAAGTAATGTCTTATCAAAATACTGCATTTTCGGAGGAATAGTTGGACCATAAGCACGAAGAACATACTTATAAGGTAACCCTTCTCGTGTAATATAATCACCTTTCAGCTTAAAAGAATCCCTCTCTGCATTTCCAAAAACCTGAATAATTGAAATGCTATGAGGTGTATCCTGACTTTGTGATATACCATCAGAAGTATCATTCACAACTACCATTGTTTTTCCAGAAACATCACCATGAATCAACAATCTGTCAGATATTTGAGAATTTTCTGTATTGCTAGGCATCAAATTTGCATTGAAGTAAATTGTAACACCAGAAGCGGCAGGAGCACCAGAAGCGGCAGAAGCACCAGAAGCGGCAGAAGCAGCACTATAAACTGTTCCATTCCCATTTCCTATGCGAAGAGTTCGATACTCAATATCTTTATTAGATGTATTTTCATTTTTCAAAGAAGTAAAAAATCTAACATTACTATCTACAAGATTCATAGACGAAAGACATGAATCTACACAACCCGTATTTGAATTTTCCAAACTATTATGCAGTTTCTTTGTTAAATACCACTCTGATCCCCCAGATAGAAAAAGCCTAGCTTGAGATTTTTTATCAACGTGAGCTCCCCCCATGACGACAGAGTCTTCAACAAAAACCGACAAATGCGACCCCTCTTCAGCTTTCAACACTAAATCACCCGAAAGAGTTGAGTCATCTTTTACAACGACGTACCCATCCAAACTGTTACCATAAATGACCACACCATCAGGAACTCTGAAAACCGTATTTTTCAAAAGAACTGCACGTAAACTATCTCCATCATCTTTTATTCCGCCCTCTCCCAGATTTTGACCTACATTTTGACCACTTTCTTGTCTCACTCTCGTTTGATCATTTTTTCTCCTCACATTCGAAGGTATATCACCAAAAAATACACCATAAGACTTACCTTCCACTTTAACGGTTGAATTTTGAATATCAGAAACTATTAAGTTGACAACCCTAGAGTTTGGATCTGGTTTAGACGCCACCACTGCAGAATCTCCAGCGCCAGCTCCAGATGGTGCACTAGTACTTCTAGAATCTGCACCGCTTCCTAAAAAATTCTCTATAGGGAATAAAGCCTCAAAATACGTGGAACTAATATTATTAAGGACAGCGCCATCTCTAGTTTCAATAGAGATGACCTCACCAATGAAAGAATCACTATCAGCCTTAGAACCCTGTTGCGTATCATCGCCATCCTCACTCTCCGCTCCTACTCTATTAGAAGCTACAG
Source organism: Bartonella sp. AP57NXGY (assembly GCF_042195805.1). Lineage (NCBI taxonomy): Bacteria > Pseudomonadati > Pseudomonadota > Alphaproteobacteria > Hyphomicrobiales > Bartonellaceae > Bartonella > Bartonella sp. AP57NXGY. The sequence goes on from NZ_JBHIOZ010000080.1 coordinate 3,800, forward strand.
AGATATTATTCTTAAAGCTATCACTTACCAACAATGCAACAGTATTAGGAGCTCTAAGTTTTCCATTTTTAAAGGAAATAGTACCTCCAAGTGACAATAAACCTATATTCGTCTCCGAAGTACCAACTTCTGTAGTTTTTGGTTCCTCAGCAACATTGATAACCGTCCCGTCTAGTAGAACAGTCCCCTCTTTTGTAGAGATAACTCCTATTCCACCCTCTTTCACGGTAATTGCTCCAGACCTCATCTCGATAACGGATGGACCCAAACTAACTAAACCGATTCTTTTAACATTAATATCTACATTCTCTAAAACAATCCACCCATTATCACTAGCAAGAGCACCTATATACGCATCTCTGATTCCTCCCCCCACCATCGTGATCTTTCCAGTCTCTTCAGTCCGAAGCCCAATAAAAAAACCCTGAATATTTGAGTTTTTCAAATTAACCTCTGCATTCATATGTGAAGCAGAATCTCCGACATATACACCAACATAAAGCGGATCATGAGTATATAAACTATCTATGTTCTCTATACCTACTTTATAATCCTGTATACCCACTGCAGATAAACTTTCAGAAAGTTCTTTCCCAATATTCATACTTTCAATGGATACTTCGTCCAAATTAACAACTACTTTCCCATCATCAAGAGGAGATTCCACATTTACAGCGCTCTCACCTTGATCCGCTATAATAGCCCCCCCTATTAGAGTATATACTCCGGACTGATCACAGGAAATAGATCCATATATTCGCTGATCACCATTGAGTAAATCAGCCAATCCTTTACCTGCCTCCACAGAATCTATAATTTCTAGAGCCCCAACACCATCACCAACTGGTATAGATACACTCACACCAGGCACCATAGCACCTGATGTATCGGGTGGTAAAGAATTCAATACAGGACTCGATATACCTGGCATACCAACAAGACCATCTGCACTCGCTTTTTGTACTCTTAGCGCCTCTTCCCCCACTGGAAAATATGTTTCGCTTAAACTATCTTTTCGCGGAATATTAAATAATCGCCAAACATCCACATTTCTTGGAACATCTAGTAATCTAACTAACTCTCCACCTACTCCACTTGGCACACCTGCACGCCCCGCACGTGCTTTCTTCCCACTTGCTATTGCTGTTTTTGCTTCTTTTGCTTCCACATTTTCTGCTCTTGTTGCTCTTGCTCTCCTAGTAGTTACACCGCCTGTACCTGGAACACCTGGCATATCACTCAAAGCATCATTTGGCATAGTACCTGGACCAACACCTGGAATAGCAGGCAGGTTCGTTGTATCTGCCCCACTCGAAACACCTAATATAGTCTTTGGTCTTTGTTGACTTACAGTGTTTAATCCTCCTCCTGCTATATTACCTGATAATAAAGTATCTTGTACAAGAGCTAATGAGCCACCAAAGCCAGCTGGTACACCTGCTTGCGGCACATTTGCTACTGTTCCTATCCCAGTAGATAAAACGCCTGAACCTGGGAGCCCTGGCACACCACCCACACCATCTGGAATATCACCCAAAATACCTAGCACTGCACCTGCACCACTCGCAACACCAGGTACTGCACCTGCACCACTCGCAACACGAACACTACTACCTGCAACATTCCGTATCATGCCAGGAACAAAAACATTATTCTTTCTAGAATGACAAGCACTAATAGGTCGAATATGATTTAAAACAGGCACAATCTGAGCCTGAGCCTGAGCCTGAGGCTGAGGCTGAGGCTGAGCAGGACCACTATTAACAGCATTATCGACTCTAGGTTCTGCTCTTTCAGACCCCCCCACTCCTCCGGGTGGTGTTATAGCCCCTGTGCTCGATCCTCCAATTAAAGAGGTAAATGATGATAATGATGGCAATGAAACTGAAGGAAGGTATGATGAGAACCAACCATTCCCCATAGAAACATCTACACCTTGTAAAAAGAAGAAAGCACTTGTTGTCAGTGCGTACAAACGTGTACGCTTTTTA
>NZ_JBHIOZ010000081.1:0-5719 GCF_042195805.1 Bartonella sp. AP57NXGY
ACAGCACCCTTCAGGTTTAAACATTTTCCTCTGCCTCAAGATTGACCACTCGGCGACGGCGTGGTTTTCTCTGTATCCCCTCACCTAATCCAGGCAAAGAAGAATCCTCTTTTGTTGCTGTTTTTGTTGCTGTTGATGCATCTCCATTGCTAGAGCTTTCTGCTGTTGTAAGTGAAAGCTCAAGAGATGATTCATCTTGAGTCCGTACAGTACGTCGACGAGGAGAACGACGTATTTTTTTGACAGGTTCAACATTTTTCTCAGAGAGGCAGTGCTCTTGATCTGTTTTTTCATCCGATAGAGCCTCTAAAGCGTTTTCACGCGCATCCCCATTTTGCGCTTTATCATATTGGCCATTGCCATTTTTTTGCGACGACATTTGTAATACATCTGTATCACCCTCGACAGCATCCTTTTTTTCACCATCAAGATTTATTTCACCGCATTCTTGCCCATTGTTTTCATCACGATTTTCGTTTTCATCACCACGATTTTCATCACGCCGAACCGATTGAGACATTTGCCCAGCTGCTGCTAAAATAATACGCAAATAGTGCTCGGCATGTTGTAAATAATTTTCCGACATAACACGATCACCTGCACCTTGTGCATCACGCGCAAGGCTTATGTATTTATCGGCAATTTGCTGAGCATTCCCGCGAATTTTAACATCCGGACCGCTACTTTCATAATTGCGAGACAACGGATTAGGACCGCGACGATTATTATTGTTATTACCATTATTGTTATTATTGCGACCGCGTACCCGTCTATTTTGTTGTGGCCTCATCTTTATCCCTTTTTGGAGTGTTTGTCTTATGTGTGTCTTAATTGACGCTTCCTCATTACATTATCTTTTGATAATGCTGATCATGTTTAACATACGATTATCAAGCTATCCGCGTTTATTTCACTCAAACGAACCCTACTGATATTGATAAAAGCATATATTTTCTTGAAAATCACAAAACAGCAGGGAAATCGTAAATCAAAAATTCCCTTTTTCTCTGTCAAACAGCAGAAACCTAATGATGTTCACGTAAAATGCCAAGTGTTTTTTTTAAAATAAACCATATTTCACTAAAAAAATAATTATCTTGTGGAAAACAAAAAGGAAAACACACATATAACACACCCGACAAAGAAAAAATTCCTGCCAGAGAATAGTAGAAGCTTCCTTTTTTGCTCTAAAACCACCGCTCCTAAAAACGCCGATATTCTCTACCCCCTCGTGCATTTAACTCACAAGCACTTCCATCCCAACGAGTCACTGCGCGAACCTCTTTATTTTATAAATATAGCCTCTCTTCATCGCTAAAGCAACCCCTTGCGAGCGATAATCCACGATCGCCTCACAAAACCTCTTAACTTTTATAGATAGATTAACACGAAGTATTATTCAAGCCCTATAATCACCAAGAGATCAATCTTCTTTCCCAAACAAGTCAATGATACTATCAATTTTTATTTTAACCCATAGAGTTTTTAAGTTAATCACAGTTTTTATTTATAACAAATTGAGCTTAAAAACAAAATATTTAAATACAAAAAAATATCAAATTATGAAAAAAACGACCAATATGTCACACTTTTTTAAAAATCAGCTTCTTCTCAAAAAAATACCCTCCTCAAAGCCTATCAATAAGAATGGCCTAACGTATTTCCTTACTTATCTTTTCTGATAAAGAAAACTAGAATTATAAAACAAGCACATTTTTAAACCCAGCACAGCGCTTTACGCATGAAGAAGCCGTAAATGTTTATAAAAGGAATGTTTTTTACTCATTTTTGTCATGTCTATTGACTTACACCCTCAAAGAAGGAAGATTCTCAAATCACACTGGTCTGTCAACAATGAAAATACTTATAAAATTCATACACTAAATTGATTTGTAATGATAATTCATATTTTTTGTGTTGAGTAAGAAAATTAATACCGTAGAATTTTTCATCCTCAATCTGTTTGCTGTTGAATCAATCTCTTTTTCTTGCATGTTACATGTGGGAAAACCTGCGTGGAGTAAAAACGAAAAAAAAGACTAAAAGTGCCTCTTATGAACCGTCTCTAAGGCTAAAGGGTTGTCGAGAGCACCATTGGGAGCGAGCAAAGTGTGAGATAGTACCGGCTTATTCTTTGTTTAAACCATAAAGATGAACTTGCTTTATAAATTTTATACATTTCATGATGGTTTTACCATTATACCATTCACCAAAACCATCACGAAATGGATTTCCCACACTCGTTATTTCCCTTAAAAAAGCGCAACAAATCCTCCTGAAACTCCACCACGCCCCCTTAAACATTTCAAGGAGGCCATCCATACCTTATGTCGCCACACCTTAAATAAGAAGTGCGATATAACAAGATAAATAAATCAAGCTGCTATTGGTCATGAGGCAGATAGTCATTTAAGAGGCTTTTATCTTTTTATCAAAATTCGCATCCTTTTAACTTTCCATATAAAAACTTAAAAGTAATTGCGCCTTTTGCCTGTTTTATTTTCTCTTTCATTCAGAAAACAGTCTCGTAAGAGAAAATAATTTCCATCCCCAGGACGGACCCTCGTCAAACATTGTTTTTTAGCACTATCAGAAAGCTTATCCCACATTTCACGAATAGCAAAATAGGCCTCACTTTCCAAATTAAGACAATGCTGATAAACCTCTCTTTTCATATCGGGCATAACGGAGGCAGAAATTTCCTTGCAATATACGCGTAGATCAAAAACAGGAATAACCAATTCAACGGGTGCTTGTTGTGTTACTTTTTTATGAGAAGAAAAATAACTAACCACCTTTGCAACAACAAAACACAAAAACACTATACAAAAAAGTATTATGCAAACAAAAGCAATCTTGCGATATAATCTTTTGAAATAAGCCTTTTGTCTTGCTCGGATTCTTTTTTCCATAAAGATTGTACCCTTTAATATCCCAAGAGAAGCTTTTACAGCAAAAAATGATAGAAGTATCTGTGTACACAATACAGGTTATAGCCGCAAACGATCAAGACTCTTATGTCAAAAGACTCTCTTTTTTACCGTATAATTCTTATCGTATATAATTCTTATGAAACACTTTTCTCATGCCCTTTATGAAAAAATAGGGCTGATGATTTTCTCTCACCACTTTTAAAGACGAAGATTCTTCATCCATGCGGATCTATAAACAATTCGTCTTTGTTAAGACATGTCATATTGATTTATAAAGAATATTTATTGTTTTACATGTTGAATGAGAAACCCGAACACCATAGGATTCTCTCATCCGAAGTTTGTTTTCTATTGAAACAATCAAAACCATGTTGCTTACAAGTTACAAGCGGAGCTAGCATGTGGATTAAAAACTGTATAAGAAAGGCATATGGCTCTTATGAAGCATCTCACGAACCAAGGCTGTCGTAAATATTGGGAGCTAGAAAATACAATAATGGTGCGGGCTTGCCTCTACATAAGCGTAAAGATGGGAGTGCTCAATGGATTTACCGTTATTCACCACACAAACACTTCATATATAAAATCTTATACGCCTTCTATTACCGCCCCCTCAAAAAGCAGTCGCTAAAACAAGATAAGAGATTATAGATGTAAAACTCCTAACAAAAAAGAATGGACTTTCTAATCGAGATCAACAAACACTGTTAAAGACACATTTGCATTTTTGACCATGCTGGCATGTATGATAATGGCCCTTCAAATGCGCCACCATTTTATGCTTCACCTCATATCATTCTCCGTCAAACAATCACAAAGATTCTTTAACTATTCAACGCCCCCCAACCAAAGCAAAGAAACCAACCCCAGACGCCTGCATTTTTATTTGAATCTTCCCTATTGGGATAAAACACACAAGAATTTAAAGATTTCACTGCAAAATGAAATCACAAAATACAATAATGAGAAAAATATCCAAAGCCATCTCAATAACAAATATATAGCGCCCCTGTTATTAGAAAGTAAAAAAAGCCGCACCATTTAAAGGCGCGGCTTATGAATAGAGATATAACTAAATAAAATACAAAAGAAATCAATAATAAATACTTATACACAAAACGTATAGTATTGCAAGCTTTTTAATTATATTTATAAAAATATCCAAAAAGAGTATAAATAATGATACATTCGTATTGAGGAGAGCTGTTTATAACAATACACTTTCTAAAATAAAAACGTATCAAATAAATCAAAATACTTTGTAGCTTTATCTCAATATAATCCATGAAAAAACACACATGATTTAAGTCCATAATTATAATAAGACCCGTTCTTTTACGCTTGTAAAAGCTGGTTTTTCTTAACTTACATTCACCACTTCAAAAGATGAAGATTCTTCACCCAATCTGATTTATCAACAGCCCAGATTGCAGTGGGGTCCATTTGGCTTTCTCACATGTGATTGATTTAAACTTAAAGCTCAACAAATAAGCCTGCCTTAAATATTTGCCACGCCCTTTAAAAAACACTTTTTGTATCATGGAAGCTCTTACAAAGAGACTTGCCTTATATCATCACACCTGAAAGGACAGTCTTTACAGCATAAACAGGATAAGACAAATCAACAACCGCTTGTACAATCTTGTCTGATAAGAAAACAAGTGAAACGTTAGCCTTCAAGCCTGCTCCAACAGTACAGCATTTCTCTTCTTTATAAGAAAAAACACAACGATACGCATGATTTTTTTATAGGCATTTTTCTGCTTTTGTCCTTTTGGCAATTAACATTTTCTTTTTATGGGATTTTTAACAAATTAAAATTGCGAGGATCTGCACTTTTTCTCTTTTAAAAAAGCGTAAAAACCGCAAATTATTTATAGAGTTAAAATCATCAAACGCTCTATCCAAAAGCTTTTTAAAATGATTGCACGATTTTTTATCTTTTTAAAGCTTCTTTTGCCATGCGTTTCTATTTGGGCATGGCTCCTTGCTCTGTAGGCTTTAAAAACTTACCCTTAGATTTCAATATGCGCCCTACTCTCCCCAACAACGCATGATCAACTTATCCAGCAACAACGCTTCTCTATCAATTTTTACCATTTTTTAACATCTCAAACAGAGTGCAATTCCAATCCCCACCGAAGATATAAATCAGGTTTATCTCATCTATAGCTTCAACCCATACATATTGTTATGATCACTCTTTTCTATTTTTCCTTATCTAACAAAGAAGAAATCTCTCTAGAATGCTCAACACTGATGTTTTGAGTAACACTACTGTGTATTTCTAGCGGCTTATGTGCTGTAAATTTTGAAATAAAAGAGCTGTAGTCTATTTTTGGCGCCTCGTATATTGGAGAAAAAAATATGTCTCCAACGGACGATGATTCTGTTTTAATTTCTGGTGCGCTCACAAAACTGTTTGGTGTCGTTATTCCACCACTCACAACACTATTAATACTGTCTTGCTTCTCTTCTTTCTCATTTTTTTTCTGTTCGACATTGATAAGATCTAGAGCATTTAATTTTTTTTCTAAAGCATCCATGCGCTTTGCAATTTTTGTAATATCTTCATATGCTTTCTTCAACAATGCGTTTAAAGGAGCATGTCCCATTCTTCCGCTAGCATAAAGAACCACACGAATACATTCCGGATCATCAATATCAGAAATAGAAAATGGAAAAAGTGCCATTATATCCCCCTTTTTGATAAGCTAAACGCGTATTAAGGCATTTGCATCTCTTTTTTCGTTGTACGGCTCTTGCATTTCTCAGAAAACCTCAGA
>NZ_JBHIOZ010000082.1:0-5689 GCF_042195805.1 Bartonella sp. AP57NXGY
TGGGCAATTTCTTCATTGGGAGAAAATTCTATTTGTACCGATGAGCGTATGGAGCCAATAATTTTTGTGACATTATAGGCATCATAGTTGATAAAGCGAATGCGGCTATCGCTTGGCGCACGGGTGGGAAAAATACTGGCATGGCTAGGCGTTAAAGAAAGGGTAATAGCGATGTTAAGAATGAGAAAAAGAATTTTTTTTGTCATGATCAGTTGACCACTTCCGGATCGGTTCTATATTCACTAACAATAAACCCTAGAGGATTTATCAAACGGTTTTGGACAGAGATAGGGGCATTGATGTATTCAAAGGTAAGTGTTGCAACCCAGTGGGTGATGAATTCTTTGTTGTTGTCGTTGTCGTGAATGGTTCTGTAGTAACGCACTTGGGCAACATCGTCATTGATAAAGGAGATTGATTTTATTGTTATTGTAACAGCGGCGTGTTTATAGAGAATTTGAGGACTTTGGGGATTTCTTGCTCCATACCAGCTGGCAAATCTTTCCTGTTCTTCTGAAGAAGAGAGGAGGGAGACGGTTTGGAAGTTGTGTTGTGTTTCTTCTGTGGTGAAGCCTTCACGGGAGCGGACATATTTTGCAGCAAAGTAGCGTGTGATTGCTTCGTCGACATTGGTGGGACCTTCTTTTAAGGCTTCCACAACTTCGGTGATGCCGGTTGAATTGTCTACACGGATGACAAAAGGTTCCACGGTTTTAAGGGGTGTGAGGGTGATGACCGCGAGAGAAGACATTATTGCAACAGCAACTGCGATGCCGGCAATGGCAAGCGAGACGCGGGTGGTGCGGCGTGAGGCGAGCATGCGATCTTGATCAAACGAGCGCGCTTCAGCAATGTATTGTTCTATGTCTTTTTCTTTCATGCTTTTTGCCCGCAATTTTTGTAAGATTTGATTTCTTCATCCGTTAATTTTTGTGCCAGAAGCATTTCCAGCTTCCCTTCTTTTAGGGGTGAAGGGGTGTTGTTACTGATGATAATGGGTGTGGGCGTGGGTTTTTTCCCTTCCCAATTCCACATTGATCTGTTGAGTGGACGTTTAGAATATCCATCACATTTTGGGAGTGACTTCAGTGTGTTTGGTGAAGACATACAGCCACTGAGAAAGAGAAATGGTAAGATAATCCCAATTTTTTTAAATTCCCGCATTTGAACTTAGTGCTCCCTTATTTTCGAGATGAGTTTTTGTAGACCATGAAGAGCGGCTTTACCACCTACATTAGCAAGGTGACCAGCTTCTTTAGCGGCACGGAAAGCTCCTTTTCCAGCAATTTGTCCTGCACCTACACCTAATTTTGTTGAGCCTGTGAGGGAAGCTCCACCAGAAGCTAAAGCTGATGCTATATCAGGTAATTTGAGGAAAATCAAAATGCCGCAACTGGCAATAGAGAAGAATTGGACTAAGGAAATTATCATATCTAGAACACTACCTGAAAGGATGGTTGTTGAAAGATCAACATATAGACCACCAACTATAACTACTAATACCTGCAAAATGATGAAGTTTGCTGTTTGATTTAACCATGCCTCTGTAAACCTTCTTGTTGAGGAAAACATATAAAGGCTTATAAAGAGGGGCCCCACTGATATAACGAGAAATAAACCAATTTTAGCAAATATTGAGACGAAAAAACCAATAGCACAAAAGAAAGCAGAAATTACTAAGCAGACAAGGCCAGCAAGCCAGTAAACAACAAACGTAAATCCATTTTCGTTGTTTGCTGCATCAAAAACGTGTCCAGCAGCAGTTTGTATCATATTATCCCATACATTTTTATCCGAGTGTGCTCCTTGGGTGACATTTGCAATGGCATTCGGCAGATCATTGAAAAATATATCCCTAACCCACGCATTATAAAGAGCGGCGTTTGTGGCGAGTGAAACAATGATGCCAAGTTTGAAAATTGTTGCTATAAAGTCCCACAAAGGCATGGAAGAACGCCCATAGATAATATTGTACCCTATAAATATAATGTAGATTGTACAAGATGCTTTAAGCGGAGTAGATAAAGACGATGAGAGATTTCCAATGGTGTTATCCATTACCCTTGTAAGGGGCTCCATCAATCCGTTGTCTATCTTGGTAAATATATCATACGCTGCCATTGTCTTTCCTCCGCTCCTTATCATATGGGGTTCGTGTTCCATACGGAGTCAAATTTTTATGATTTAATTACTGTCCTCTTTCTTTTCAGATTGTTCTTTCATTTTTTTCTTATCGTCATTTTTACGATATTTATTTAGATAGTTTTGAAAGGATTCTTCACGAAGTTCGTCTAGTGCTTTTCCTAAGTTTTCACAATTTTGAGGAGATTCTGTTTTAGAAGGCTTTTTCCACATACATTTAGGTGTCCACTCATTACGTAATTTTTCGTCTTTTTTAAATTCTGCTACGCTGTAGGTTTTTTCACATCCAGCCGTGATGAGCCCTGTGCAAAGTAGCAATGTTGTTATGAGAACTTTATTCATAGATATTTCCCCTTTTTCCTTTCAGTTTTACAAGTTTTGAGCACAATCTTTAAATTCTGCTTGTGTTATCGGTTTTTTATAACCAGTGATGATAAATCTAGGGCAGAGACATAATCTTGCCATAAATATATTAGAGTGTACGAAGCTCTTTAAGTTGAGCAGCTAAAGCGCAATAGCGATGTGTAATGGTGCTATCCATTGTCCTTGTAAGGGAATGCATTACAGTATTATCTATCCAAGTAAATACACCTTTGGTTACTATTGCCATTGAGATGCTCCGCTCTTCATTATGTTTTAATGGTTATTTTGTTGTTCTTCTTCCGCGCGTCGCTTTGCTTCTTGTTCAGCTCGGAATTTTTCATTCTCAGCTCTCATTTTTTTAATTCTGGCTCTCATTTCAGCTTTAGCTTTTTCCATTGCTTTACGATAACGTTCGTCATCTTCACGCTCTCTTTCTTCAGCTTTTGCTTCATATTCTTTCTGAAGTTCTAAAAATGCTAACCGCATGTTTTCACAATTTTTTGAAGTTCCTGCAAATCCACATTTCGCATCCCACTCTAGGCGTAATTTTTCATCTTTTTTAAATTCTGCGACGCTATAGGTTTTTTCACAGCCAGCAGCGATAATTCCAGTGCCAAGTAGCAATGTTGTTATGAGAACTTTATTCATTATTTATTGTCCTGTTGTTTAGCTTTAGCGCGCTCTTTTGCTTCTCGTTCGGCTTTAGCCCGTTGTTTTGCTTCAAATTCAGCTTCCCATTTTTCTTGTCTAGCTTTTTGTTCAGCCCAAAGTTCATCCATACTTTTTTTCCGTTCCTCTGCTGCTTTACGACTTCTTTCTTCAGCTTGTGCTTTATATTCTTTTTCAAGTTCTAAAAATGCTAACCGCATGTTTTCACAATTCTTTGAAGTCCCTGCAAATCCACATTTAGCATCCCACTCTAAGCGTAATTTTTCATCTTTTTTAAATTCAGCGACGCTATAGGTTTTTTCACATCCAGCAGCGATAATTCCAGTGCCAAGTAGCAATGTTGTTATGAGAACTTTATTCATTATTTATTGTCCTGTTGTTGTTTAGCTTTAGCGCGCTCTTCTGCTTCTTGTTCTTCTTCAGCACGTCGCTTTGCTTCTTGTTCGGCTCGGAATTTTTCATTCTCAGCTCTCATTTTTTCAATCCAAGCTTTTTGTTCAGCTTTAAATTTTTCATCTATTTTGCGATTTTCTTCTTCAACTTTTGCCTGACGTTCTTTCTCAAGTTCAGCGCCTGCTACTCTTAGGTTTTCACAATTTTTTGAAGTTCCTATCCCTCCACATCTCGTGACCCATTCATCAAATAATTTTGGATTTTTTTTAAATTCTGCGACGCTATAGGTTTTTTCACAACCAGCAGCCATAAGCCCTGTGCAAAGTAGCAATGTTGTTATGAGAACTTTATTCATCAATATTTCCCCTTTTTCCTTTCAGTTTTACAAGTTTTGAGCACAATCTTTAAATTATGCTTGTGTTATCGGTTTTTATAACCAGTGATGATAAATTGAGATGACAGACATAATCTTGCCATAAATCTATTGTAGAGCCTGCAAGGTTCTTTAAGTTGAGCAGCTAAAGCGCAATAGCGATGTGTAATGGTGCTATCCATTATTTTTGTAAGGGAATGCATTACAGTATTATCTATCCAAGTAAATACACCTTTGGTTACTACTGCCATTGAGATGCTCCGCTCTTCATCGTGTATTTTATAATCTAATTATCCTGTTGTTCTTTTGCTTTTCGTTCTTTCTCTTGTTGTTCAGCTTGCCTTCTTTCATATTCAGCTTGATTTCTTTGAATCTCCTCTCTCAATCTAATTCTGGTTTTTTCAAATGTTTTATCAAGGTTCTCTTGAGCTTTACGAGCTCTTTCTTCAGCTTTTGCTTCATATTCCTTTTCAAGTTCAAGTTGTGCTAATCTTAGGGTTTCACAATTTTTTGAAGTTCCTGCTAATCCACATTTAGCAATCCACTCTTCCATCAACGTTGGATTTTTTTTAAATTCTGCGACGCTATAGGTTTTTTCACAACCAGCAGCCATAAGCCCTGTGCAAAGTAGCAATGTTGTTATGAGAACTTTATTCATTATTTATTGTCCTGTTTCTTTTCAGAATCTTGTTTATCGTCATTTGTTGAGCCAAATCCTCCCCATTTTTTACGGGTTTCAAGTTCAGCTTGCTCTGCATTTTTACAATTTTTCGAATTCAAATCCCCTGACGTCAAACATTTCACTAATACTTCTTCCATCAGTTTTTTATTTTTTTTAAGTTCTTCTACGCTGTGGGTTTTTTCACATCCAGTGGTGATGAGCCCTGTGCAAAGTAGCAATGTTGTTATGATGATCTTGTTCATATTCAAGCCCCTCTTTTTTCTCGTTTATTGACCACGGAGTTTTTTGGCAAAATCTTTATATCGTGCTGTAAATTCTTCGTAGCCACGTTGTTCTGCCGCTTTTTCTTCTGCTTGTTGAATCATCATGGCGGCTTGCATTTGGAGTATTTTTGCTTGGAGGTCTGCTTGTACCGCTGATAATTGTGCTTGAATGCCTTGAATTTTACCCGCATCTTCAGTACTTCCAAGTTCGTCAAGAAGCTTGGTAATGTTTTTTTGTGTTTCACTGGCTTCTTCGTAGACGTCTTGTCCTTTTGCTGCTTGTCCTACTACGCGCTGTTCGGCTTTTTTCACTTCCTGTGCGTAAAAAGCATCCACTGCCTCTTTTGATCCAGCACCCCCCGCGGGCTCTTTGTATTTAAGTTCTTCTTGCCATTTTTGCGTGTTTTTGCTGCCGCCGCCGCCACCGCCGCCACTGCCCATCGATTGTTGAAAGTGGTTAAAATCTGAAGGAAGGGCGCCACTGCTCCCTTGCTTGTTAAACATCTCTTTCAATCCCGAAATGTCAGGCTTGACATTTAAGGAGTTATATAACTGTTTCGCTTGATCGAGTTGGCTCTTTAATTGCTCAAGCTGTTGTGCACCTTGTTGAATTTGTTCTTGCAACTTGTTAAGCTGTTGTTGGCCTTGTTGAACTTGTTTAATCATTTGTCCAAAAGCCTTGGGATCAAATACAATACCGCCAAAACCAAATGAATTGGTTGTTAAACCAAAAGAAATTGCGCAAAGAGCTGTTGCCAATAAAAGTTTTTTCATTGCTTTGACCTTTCTTGAAAAATAGGAAGC